>JAFQYK010000270.1 GCA_017406485.1 Clostridia bacterium | reverse complement strand
TAATTAGTTGTGGTCTGTTCGGAATCGTATGGGGCTTCTGTCGCTTCGGGCACTACCGCGTCCTCCGCGGAGGTCTGAGCCCCATCGGAGGAATTATCCTCCGACGAGTTCTCGTCCTCTGTCACAACCTCGGTTGTGCTTTCACCCTTTTCCGTTATTGTTACCATATTCTTGTCAAATTCCTCCGACCATATGAAAGCGTTCGGATCAGCCGAAGCGTCCTTCAGTATTCTATGGTTCATCGCGAATACAATGTCGTTGTATGCCCAGTGAGCATCTGTTACATCTGACGGGAGTACATCGTATGAAGCAACCTCCTGAGCAGCCAGAACTCTGTTAACCGTCGCAACGGTTTCAGCTCTTGTTATCGGCTGTCCGGGACGGAAGGTTCCGTCTGTGTAACCACTCATAATTCCGAGATCGGAGAGTATCTGAATTGCCTTAGCTGCAGACCATGTTGCGTATCCGTCATCAACATCAGGGAAGTCTACCTCGTCCGCGCTGATATCGGGAGTAATGTCATAGCCTTCAGCCTTAGCCATCATAACAGCCATTTCAGCTCTTGTGATGTAGTTCTCGGGTCTGAAGTTACCGTCCTCGTAACCTGTTACAACATTGAAGCCTTCGAGGTAACCGATGTAGGACTTAGACCACTTCTCCGGTACATCGGGGAAGGAGGTGTCATAATCCTGATCCATATAGAGGTTGTTTGCAATCAGTCTTGCAAAGATTGCTGAAAGCTCTTCACGGCTTATCGGCAGCTCGGGACCGAATACGTAGTCATCATAACCTACGATATACGGATTGAGCATTGTCTTTGTGATGAGTGAATCGCGTACTCTCTCATGTTTGCGCTTGCTGTCGCTGTCATCCGGCTTTTCGGTCGGCTCAGGTGTCGCGTCAGGCTCAGCCTCGGCAGCTACCTCTATAAGAACAGTATCCTTAAGTGACTTAGTCTGCTTAGATACAGCCGTGATTGTAGCCGTACCCTCACCAACGAAGGTTACAATACCGTTTTCGTCAACGGTTGCAACTTTCTCGTTATCCGATGACCAGAGAACCGTCATATCCTTAATCTTAGTCTTTATAACACCGATAAGGTTTGCGGGTTCTGTGCCGAGCGGAGCTTCAATCTTTGAAACATCATCGCCCGCGGTTCCGTCTTCATTCTCATAATGAATGGTGAGCGAGTTGGTGCTTCCGCCACCACCGCCGCCGCCACCGCCGGCTGCTGCCTTTGTGACATCTCCCGTCGCCGTAGGATCTACGAGCTGGTAGTTGTCAGCGTTATCGCCCTCAACCTCTGCGGTTGTAAGCGTTACAACCTCATCTGTTCCAACCGTAACAGGCTCCGGATATTTACCGGTGTACTTAATCGTTACGCCGTCGGCTGCGATGAGCGCCTTTGTAGCGTCGTCAATACCCGCAATCGTGTACTTGCCATTCGCGGTTGTATCGCTGTAGCCAATACCTGTGCGGCTTACATCAGCGCCCGCGGTTGACTTGATACCGGCGTCCTTAATCGTTACAGCGAGCGTGCGCTTGTCAATCTTACCGGTGTCTGTGCCTGTGTAAACAAGCTCGTACTCTGAGTTGAGGTCAGCGTCTGTAAATGTCGGTGTAGTCACAGGCTTAACCGTGTAAGCTGTATTGCTAGCGCCCTTAGCGTCATTATCCTCCGCGTCAACATACTTGAAGTCAGCGGGAGCGATAGTGCCTGCCGTTACATCCGCAGGATATGTGGTACCTGCCGGAGGATCAAGCTTGAGCGTTACCGTCTGAGTAACATCGCTCTTGCCGTCGTACTGCTTGTCAAGGTCCGGCGTTAAATCTCTGTCAATAACAACGTTAATCGGACGCTTTACAATATTAACGTCTATCGTGTCGTCCGGATCTGTTGAAACGTCGCCTGCCTTAACAGCGAAGTGCTGCTTGCCCTGTTCGTCATTGTTCTTAACCTTGAGCGGTGTTGTGTCGTCTATCGGATCGCCGTTCTTATCTGTGCCGACAATCTCAAGACCGAGCTTTTGCCACTGCGAATCAGGATCGGTTGAATACGGTACGTCAATATCCTGTCCGCCCGAGGTGATTGTTACTACAAGGTCTGTCGGGTCAAGATCTTCACCCGACTTATATTCTGCATCCGTGGGCTGAGTCTTGATAACAATATTAGTTATACCTGTTACAGCGCCGAGGTAGGTTACTGCATGGGGCTTGTAGTTCTTCACGCCGTCCGTGTCGCCGTCTATGCTAAGCTTAGCGCCGTCTGTGAAGTTGAACTTATCCTCGCCCGTAACATCACCTGCCACGCTTGTGTTTGCATATTTGAGGTTATATGCTGCTGTTATGCTGCCGAGGTCTGCCGCAACAAGACCGTCAGAATATACATATCCCAAAGCCTTGTCAGCGTCAGTTGCCGGCTTGGTATCCACGATTGCAAGATTTGCCTTCGTAATTGCCGCTGAAGAGTTAATACCTACATTCGGTACTCTTACCTCAACGTCAATTTCCTTCGGAACAATCTTACCAACCGCATTGTTTACAACCTTGAGCTTATAGTGCTTTGAAGCCACTGCCGGATTCACGTCCGTCTTCATAATTGTGTATGAACCGTCTGCAAGCTCGATAGGCTGGTCGATTACGTTGCCTGTTCCGTCAAGCTTAACGTTCTTGCCCTCCTTGAATACTGCGGAAGGCTCTGTAACAGCAAACAGTGAGTTAAGTGTCGGCTTAGCTTCATAAGCCGGTAAAATAGCTACCCTGTCCGTGTCATCATATACGTCATCGTAAATCATGTCTGCAAGGTTATCGGTTATATGCAGCTTCTTGAAGTCGTCTGCCGATACAGCGTTTGTACCGTCATAATTCTTTTCGATCTCATAGCCTGTTTCAATCGCTCCGCCGTCAACGTAGTTACCGACATCGAGTGTTACCTCAATCGGCTCAGCAACGATTGTCTGTTCATCTGTCGGAGCTGTGTTCAGATGAACATCGCCCTTATCATATGAAACGTATAGCTGCTTACCCTCTGTACCAAGTACGTCCTCGCCGTTTACGTCATCTATGAGAAGTATAGTCGTAGGCGGAGTTGCTATGGGGTCAGGTGCGGTAACATCGATCTTATCGCTGCCGTTTGTCGGCGCGCCGAGCGTGAACTTAATCGTATTCGGCAGTGTGCCGTCATGTGCCGGTTGTGCAACGTTGTTTCTTACAAGATCCCATCTGCCTGTATTATCATCATAGGTGTAACGCTCAAATCTGGGATTGAGGTCACTGTTACCTGCATAAGTAACTGTAACAACCGCGCCCTTGAAGTCTATCTGTTCACCGTGGGTGTACTCGTTCTTATCGGGACCTGTGAGAGTTATTGAAGCAACCTCGCCGTTTGTGATTGCCGCTGTCTGGTTAAGAGCAAGCGTCACATCATAGTTGGTGTTATCCCATGTGAACTCGGTCGGAGTTGCTGCTCCCGGTGCTGTATATGGACCGAATACAACAGGCGCGTTTTCCTTCTCCTCATCCATGCTTGCTACATCATAGTAGTACGGGAGATTGAGCTTAACTACATCGTTATTGACAATCGGCCAGAAGTCTGTGTCGGTTGTGGGAGCGTTGTCTGCGGTTATAACATAACCTGTCGCCGCCGTAGCGCTTGCAGCCTCTTCAAGATTTGTAAGCACGCCGTACTTGTCGCTGCCAAGTGATACGTCAAGGTCGTTATTAACCTTTGTAACCTTAATCTTACGAGCCTTAATCTCACCCTTTGTGTTGTTTGTTACATCATTGCCCGCGGGAACGATGTAATAATCCTTATCATTGCCCTTGAGTACGATTGTACCTATGTTAAGAGGCTTGATTGTGTTGTCCTCGTTCTTTGTATCGGCAACCTCAGAGCCCGCATATGTGATGTTTGCCGCAGTAGCCGTTTCATCAACACTTACGTCGCCGCCCATCGCGTTTGCAAGCGTGAAGTTAGCCTTTGTACCCGCGCCGGAATGGTTGTATGCGTCTGTTCCGTCATATACCTTTGTAACATCGCCTGCAACTGTGAGTGTAAGCGGTCTCTTGCCTACGGAAATCTTACCGTTTGCGCCTAAGCCTGTTGCAGCATCAGAAGCTACAGAAACAGGTGCGCCGCCCGCTGTGTTTGATGCGATTGTTGAGGTCGCGGTAATTGATGTTGTGAGCTTCGAGCTGTCCGAATCAAGCGTACCCTGAAGGTTCTTAGCCGAAGCGCCCGTTGTGCCTGTATCGGCAAGGCTTATCGAGTTACTCTGACCTGCGGCGTTTGTTGTACCCGTCCATGAAAGTGCGAACGCCGGAGTTGCGGGGTTGCCGCCCTCTGTCCAGTTTGCTCCGTCATGTACATAGGTGTGAACCTCGGTAGCCGTATCTGTTATCTGGTATGTGAGCTCAACGGTCATACCTGTGAGATCGAGTGAGTCAAGGTGAACATACTCGTTCTTGGGAAGTGCCGTAATTCTGATACCCGTTACAGGGTAGTTCGTTACAGTACCCAGAGGAGTACCTGTTATTGTTATATCATAGTTATTCTTCGCTGTTGCCTTTGCGGGATCATATGTTTCCGCGTAGGTAACAGGAATGCTGTCCGTACCTGTTGCCGCTGTGCTTGTATATGTAGCGGTGATGGTAAGACCAATCGTTGTATCGTCCTCGCCGTTCACAAAGCCCGTAGCTGTGAAGTTCGAGCTTGTAAGATTAACCGCCGGATCCGCACCCAGGAACTTGGGCGGTACGGAGTTGATTGCAATATTAAGATCCTTGCGCGTTATCCGACCGTTTACGTTAACAGTTACGCCAAAGTCGTCTGCAAGCTTATAGTTGTCAGCGTCATTACCTGTAAGCTCAAGCTTTGACGGATCAACCATGATTGTCTTATCGGCAGGAGTCGCGCCCGTATATTCCGCATTCTTGTTTGCGTATTGTGCGGGGCTCTGTCCCGAAATCGGAGTTATCTTAACATCATCGGTTACGGCGTCAGTGGGCTGTCTGAACATGACGTCGGTAGCGGGATCGATGTTGTATACGATATATGACTGCTGTGCAATCGTGGTATCTCCGTCATATACCTTCGTTATATCTGCCGCTGTCTTGCCGTCAGCATAAACCGCTTTCGCGCCGCTTATGGTCGCCTGATTTACGGTTACGTTTGTTGTAACGCCTGTATTATTCGTTGCCGTTACACTACCGCCCTTAACTACAAACGTGCCGCCGTTATCTCTGTCGCGTCTTAATTTAAGACCCGGTGTTATTTCGGTTTCGGTTGCGTCCTTAACAATGTAGAACTTCATGTCAAGAGCATCCTGCATAGCCGCGTCATCCGCGAAGGTTGTAATGTTCTCTACGCCGCCGAACTTGAAGTTCTCGCTTGTTGTAGCGTCCTGACCTACCGTCCATGAGCCGTCTGCCTGACGTGTCATAACTACTGTCTGACCGCCGCCGGCTGAATCAACCGTTGTTACCTCAAGTGAAAGTGTACCGAGATCGAACGGCTTGTAACCGTGAGTATATTCAAGCTCCGGAGCCGCGAGTACCTTAATTGCGCCGATAGACGGGTTGATTACTCTACCTGTCTTAGGCGTATCGCTGAACGAGAAGGTATAGTTGCCGTAATCGTTTCCGTTTTCTGTCTTTACTATGTCTACCTGTACATTATCGGAAACCGTTGCAATGCTTTCATACGTACCTGTAAGTGTTACGGATACTGTTGATTCATACGGATTTTGGCTATAAACAGGATCGATATTAACCGTCTTGTCAGCATTAGGATCTGTATTATGACCTATCGGCGGAACTGCTCCTATCGTAACGGTTACAGGAAGCGGATTTATCGCGCCTGTGATTGCCTCGGGCTGAGTAATTTCATACTCGTTTGTTACGTTGGTTGTGCCGTCCAAGATTACAGGAGTAATCGTGTCAAGCTTAGCCTTCTCGGCGCCTTCAAAACCTGTGCCGTTATGGTGGTTCTTTGTTACAGTTGTGCCGTCTGCGAGGTAATAGTTACCCGAAAGCGTACCCCATGAGGACCGCGTATCGCCGTCTGCAAGTGTACCGCTTGTTATGCTAAGTCCGCCCTCAAGCATTGTAAGGTTAGCCGCTGTAAGGGCTGTCTGCGCGTCATAAGTCTTGCTGACATCCGTTGCAGAAAGATTTATTGTGATAGGTTTCTTGTTAACGGTAAGCGTCTGGCTAGTCTGTCTCTGCACATTGTTAAGCTGTGAGCAGGTTACGCCTATTTTCTTGCCGTTATCAGCCGTCTTAAGCTTTGAGTAACCATCCTTAGGATCTGTCTCTACCGTGCTCACGCCGCCGATAATATACGGTGTGCTAAGACCTGCCGCCGTCCATGCGGCCTGATCTGACCAGGGAATATCATACTCGTTACGCGATATGGTCCTTAGCGTTACAACAAGACCGTTAAACGAGAAGCTGTCGCCGTAGGTCTTTGCCGTAGTCATATCCGTAGGCGGTGTCTTGATAAAGAAGTTTGTAATCTTATCTTCCTCTACCGTTACAACAGCATCCTGCCACTCGAAGGTGTAGTTGCCGTTGTTACCTTCAACAGTCCACTCATATGTTGAGTAGGTATCGCCTGTCTTGGTGGCTGCCACTGATGTGCCTGCTGTTGCAGATTCGGCAGCGGCAGTGAGGGTGTATGTGCCCTTTGTCTTATGCTGATCCGCGCCAATCTTAACCGTTGCCTTGAACTTAATAGCTGAAGGCAGGGCAAGAGCTGACGAGTCGGGATCGAACGAGAGTGAACCACCCGAGGTTGCCGTACTCTGGTCAACGGATGCCGGCATAGCAAATACCGTCAAATCACCCGTTGCAAGTGAATACTGATCAACTTTAAGGTTGGTCGGGATAACCGTTACCTTAATTGTCTTGGGTGTAATATCACCCTGTAAATCATTTGCTATGATTGTGTACTGGTCGTTATTTAAGCTGAGAGTAAGTCCTGTGGTGTAGGTAAGCGTCTTGTTTGTGCCAACCGCGCCGTCTGCATAAGCGTATACCGGCGTGCCCTCAAGCGTAGCCGCGTTATCTGCGGCAAGGAGTCCCTCATTTGGCTGTGTGCCGTCAATAGCAGCTGTTATGGTTGTTCCTGTTGCCGAGGTTGTGTCAACTGTTGTATCAGTGTCAGCTGTCCATTCTCTTCTAACAGCGGGAGTTGCTGTTGATGTAACGTTTACACGTCTGGGAAGAACGATATACGCATCTGATTCATCCGAGTACGTGCCGGCAGCTGTTTCAACCTTAACAGTCTTGCCGTTAGAGTTGTTCGCACCTGCCGCATAGAGCGTGTCACCGGCTTTAATACCGCTGTCATCTGCAATCTTTAAGCCGAGAGCTGTCCAAGCGGTGGAGTTATAATCAACAACTTCTGTTGTATTGTCGCTGTAAGTTACGGTAACCTTCATACCCGAAAGGTCTGCAGTGTCACCGTATACGTTCTGATCTGCGCCGTAGGTAGAGGTACCAATCTTAGGCTGGGTGGTAATCTCAATATCGCTTATTGTTTTACCCTGTACAAAACCGGTGTTGGTGTCATATGCAGAACCGATTACCTTATAGTTCGTATCAGTGAGTACGCCTGTAACAGGTGTTACAGTAACCTTTTCGGTTGCAGTTATATCCGAAACCTTGTCGAACTCATAGTTATAGGTTATAGACGGGTTAGCGTCGGGCAGGGTTGCCGCCGAGCTTGTTGCCGTCTTGATTGTGTAGTCTGTCGTTTCAATCGGTGTAGCATTTGTCTTTGTTGACTCATCGTTACGCGTTGCCGTGAAGGTCGCGTTATTGATTTTGTCAACATCTATACTAAACTGATCAATCTTACCGGTCAGCTTGTTAGATGTAACCGTTGTGCCCGCACCGCCATCATAAGCCGCAGCAATTGTATAGTTGCCCGAATCTGTGCCTGTAAGGGTCGGGGTGATGTTAATCATCTTATCGCCGACTGTTTGAGTTGTACTGTCGTAATTAACATTCTTATCTTCATATGCGTAGGTTGCGCTGAAGCCGACCATATCATCAGTACCGCCGAAGGAAGCAACATTTGCCGCTGCATCCTTAACCGCAACAGTGATATTTGCATTCGTGTCAACATCTGCATCGCCGTCATATGTCTTTGTGAGCTTTGTGGCATCTCCAACTGTGATAACGGGAGTAAGCTCCTTCTGCGCAACGGTAAGCGTACCGCCTGTCTTTGAGTCGCTTAAACCGTCAACCGTTACAGTTATAGCCTTACCGCTCATGTTTTTATGGTGAGCGTTACCGCTTAATGCCGCGTTGGACGTGATGTCCACACTGCCTATCTTAACGCTTACACCTGCAAGAGGCGTATCCCACTTATAGCCTGCGCCGTCAGCTACAACTGTGTAGGTCGAGCTGCCGCCGTTTGTATAGTTCACGGTTATGCTAAGACCTTCAAGGTTGAGCTTGTCGCCGTGGGTATAATTCGTCTGCGCCGCTGTCGGAGGCGATACGGCAAAGTCTGAAGGCTCGTTTGCAAGCACGTAACCCTGCTGATCCGCTGCGATCTGATATGAGATGTTATAGTTTGAAAGCGGATAGTTGGTCGAATCATCCGTGCTGTACGGAGTAGTCGCATCAGGTGTTACTGTTACACCTACTGCCGTATTGGTTGACTGGTCAAGGTCTGCCGCCGCATATGAAACCTTATAATTGAACTTATAATGCGCCGCCTCTCCCGAAATAAAGGTCTTGCCTGTCTTGAGCACTACCGTACCCGAAGAAGCTGACTTATAGTTCGTAAGCATCGTTGTGCCAACCGTCGCGTTTGTCGCCGTCTTCTCGACAGGCGCCGTCGCGCCGGTCTGAGCAGGAGTTGACTCTGCGTATACGTACTCAACCTCTACGTCTACCGCCTGAATTGTACCCTTGATAGTAGTCGTTGATACCGCCGCCGCCGGAGCTAAAGCATAGTTGCCGTTATAGTCATTCGTGAGCGTCGGATTTTCAAATACAATCGGGTTGTCGCTGTTTCGATATACATCCTTATATGTATACTTAGGCGTCGCGCTGATGACTACGGTTGCCGCATCAGCCGCAAGTACATCTGTGCTTGAATATGTGATATTGGCCGCATCCGCCGTTTCAACCGCAAGTGTGCCGTCATACGGCTTGTCGATCGTGCCGCCATTCGTAGCTGTTATAGCGGTAATCTCAATCGGATTAACCTCCGCTTCTGCTGTAAGAGCTGTTACGGAAGTGTCATCTTTTGAGGTCGCCTTAATCTTGTTACCGTCATGTGCGGGAACAGACAGCTTGTTTGCGCTGTTATCAGTAGCACTGATAGTTCCTGCCGCAACGCCGTTCTTGGTTGCCTCGTTCCATGCAAGTGTGAACGGAAGGTCAGCCGCCGTTACAGCGTTTGAGCCGTTATTCCATGTTACCGCGCCTGTACCGTCTTGAGCTGCGATATATGTCTTATCAAGCGTGCCGTCATAGTATACAGCAACCGTAAGACCTGTAAGGTCAAGCGTGTCGTTGTACTTCGCATTGCCGCTTGAAAGCTGTGACGGAAGTGTTGCAATAAGGCTTACCGTTCTTGAAACGATATTAACCGCCTGTGTCTTATCTGCCGCGGTAAGAGTATAGTTGTTGTTTGCCGCCGCATGAGCGGTATCAAATGTGATACCCGTAATATTTGCTGTCGCGGTCATCGGTGTTGCCGTGTCAGTATTCTTATCATATACATAGCTGTATGTTACGCCGACAACATCGCTTGTGTAAAGACCTGTGTTATTTGTTGTGTCAAACGCGTCAAATGTAGCCTGTGTCGGGCTGACAGCTGAACCCGGATGCGCGGAAGCGTAATCGCTCGCGTACTGCTGAACGTCGGGAACATTCGTTATTCCCGTAAGCGTCAACGGACGCTTTGTTATTTCCGCATTGAGATCTGTTGCGGTATAACCGTCTACAACAAAGTTTGTTGCATCTGAAAGCGTCGGTGTTGCCGCAACGGTTACCTTTGTTGCATGAGCCGCCGCGTCTGTGTTAGCCGTCGCGTTTGCGCTGTCATATGTCACTGTCGCGTTACTTACAGTCGGAAGCGTGATTGAAGAATCAAGCGTTCCTGCTGTTACTGCCGCAACCGTATATGTAATATTATCATTCCAAGTATAATTTGTTGTACCGTCATATACCTTGGTAAGCTTATCACCGGTTATGATTGTCGGCGTTACAGTTACCTTACGCGCGGTAACAGTCTGATCCTCTGTATCGGAGGTCTTTACAACGTTACCTGCCGCATATTCGCTCGCTTTGAGCGTTGCCGTTACGGTTGCCGTACCAACACCCGCGAGAACGGAGTTATGCTTGGTGTTTGTTTCAACCGTATGTCCTGTTGTTGACGGAGCGCCGAGTGTCGCGCCTGACCATGTAAGCTCGAACGGAAGGTTTGTGTATTCTATGTCGTATGTTGTATCGTCATCAGACCACTTACCCGAAGAAGCCTGATAAGTATAAGTCGTTTCATGTGTCGGGTTAGACGGGTTGCCGCCGTAGCCTACCTTTACGACAAAGCCGTCCATGTCGAGCCAATCACCGTATTCCTTTGAGGTGAAGGTGGACGTAATAGTAATATCCGTCGCCTTAACCTCATTTACGGTACCCGTGTAGGTTATGCCCGTCGTATCGAGCGTGTAGTTAGTGTTGCCGCTGTTTATGGTTGTAAGCGAAACCGAAGCTGTTACAGGAGCATCATCGCCGTCTGCAGCAGTTGACGCAACATTTGGTGTGGTGTAGGTGATACCGCTTACATAGAAGCTTACAGTGTCACCGCTTGCAAGACCGCTGTAAAGCACATACGGAGTCTTGGCTGTTGTATCCTTACTGTTTGCCGCACTGGAAATTGTCTGGTTTCCTGCTGTGTATAATCCGAACTGAGTGATTGCGGGAATGTAACCCACATGCGTTACAGTAAGAGTCTTCGGTGTAATATCACCCGAGCCGTTGGCTATTGTGATATTGTAGTTACCTGCCTTTGTACCGTTAAACGCATCTGCGGTAAAGGTTATTGTCTTGCCTGTACCCGCGTTCTTGCTGTCATATGTACCTGTTATTGTTTCAGCGCCGGTAAACACGTCCGAAGCGCTATCGCCGGTACCAAGACCGTCACCGCCAATGGTGTTGCTGAAAGTAAATGTGCCGGTAGCGTTTGTGCTGTTATCGTATACCTTATCCACGCCTGTACCGTTTGAAACGGTAAGCGTAATAGGACGCTTGGTTACTGTGATTGCAGTAGAATCGCTCTGTATAGGATTAGATTGCCAGTCAGTAGTCTTTGCACGGATTTTGCCGCCGTTCATAGCGTATACAATTGTATCACCCTGACTGTACATTGTTTGCTCTGTACCGTCCGAAGCAACCCATTTTAAATCAAACGGCGGAGTAGCAATACCGGTCGTAGTGCCGGCAGCATTTGTCATAGTCCATGTTTTGTCTGTGGTGTTATATGTATAAGTATCCGAGCCGTCCGAGGTACCGTTGGAAAGCTGGTAGCTGATAACAACCTTAAGACCGTCAAGGTCAAGAGCATTTGAAGTACCGTTATACTCAATGGAGCTTCCAAACTGAGTCGGTGTACCTGCCGCACCTACGGTTATAGATACCTTTCTTCTTTCGGTTACTTCACCTGTACCTGTTGCAGTATTGCCCGACGCCGCTATTGTATAGTTGGTGCTTGGCGAGGTAGAAGCAAGCGTAAATCCGGACACACCTACATCCGTTCTTGTTCCTGTTGTAGTCGCGTCAGGATATGCATAGGTATATGTAAGGCTTACTGTGTCACCCGATACCACACCGCTTGTCTTGACGGGAACAGAAGTTGTGCCGCCGACGTCATTTGCCGAAACAGGAGTGGTAATAGTCTTTGTCCAAAGTGTGGACGGTGAACCCTGCTTGATTGACTCAATGTTAATTACCTGAGCAACTGTGATTTGCTTCTTGTCAATCTGACCCGTAACATTCTCGTCAACTGTCAGTGAGAAGTTAGAAACATCTGTGCTGTTGCTTGACGTAAGCTGCATCTGATTATCTGCTATTGTGATAGGTCTTGTCAGATTTGTTGTGCTTGCGTTATAGTCTGCAAACGTACCCTTTGCACCCGTTACGTATTCCGCAGAAAGTCCTGCCGCAGTTACAGCCGCTGCATATGAACTATTCATACTGCTGTCAAGCGCAACCGCGCCGATACTTGTGTTGGACGCGTCTACGGAAATGTCGGTTGTGCGGTCATAATCCTTCGCTAAACCGTTACCGGTTACACTTACCGTTACGGGGATGGGGTTAACGGTGATTGTAATGCTGTTATTATACTTTGATGTGTCGTCTTCATCATAAATATAAAGCTTCTTATTATGATGATCAGGAACATTCAATGCACCGTTTGGAGTTACATCCGCACCGCTTGCACTATCCCACTTAACCTTTATATTAGAAGGTATTGAGCTTGCGCCCGAGGTGCTGTATGTATACGTTACAGGATTTGTGGGATCATCGCTGTAAGTTACTTCAATACTTACATCCGCTAAATTGTCTGTGTAGTAGTATGTATCCTTCGAAATGGTTGCACTTATTGACTGAATTGTTCTCTTTTCAATATAACCATGCTGACCTGCCTTTGTTGCAGTTCCGTTGTCAAACTTAACGTCATAGTTTGAATTGCTGCAAGCAAGGTCGGAAATTTCCACGTTAGCATCAACACTGTCGCCTGTCGTTACTGTGCTGTACTTATATGAGTATGTTATAGGCAGATTCTCAACAGGGAGATACTTACCGTTTGCAGCGTCATTTTCTAAAGTTATTACGTGGTTAATATCGTTATTCGTACCCGAATGTGATGCGAGTGTAGTCGTTGCGCCGTTTGCAGCAAGCGTAGCCGCACCGTCCGTCTTTGCCAAAAGGAACGCCGATACACCCTGCTGTGCGTGCTTATCCGTCCATAAGGTGCTTATGCGAATGGTACGCTTATTTATCGCTGCACCCGAGAAATCATTTATAGTCGCAGTATAGTTACCCGCGTCTGCTCCGCTAAGCGTAACATTGCTGAACTTAACCGTCTTGCCTGTGCCTGCCGTTGCGCTCGGAATTGTACTTACATTATAAGTACCCGTTGCCGAGGTGAAGGTTACGGTATCCTTAGTGGAAGACGAGCCGCCATCAAGCGTTACAAGCTGGTTCGAGAAGTCACTAACCGTTATTGTTTCTGTGGCAACTGCGTCGCCGTCATAAACCTTGTCAAGGCTCGCATTTGAAGCTGTCAAGGTAAGAGCCTTTGTACCAACGGTTATGGCTGAGCTTGTGCCGCTCTTTGTACCAACCGTAACCGTTACTGTTTCACCGTTGTTTACAACAGCCGCGCCGCCCTTAGTATCGTGACGTGTTATTGCCGATGCGGCATAAGTTGCAAGGTCTGATGCTGACATACCTGTCTTGTCACCGATTGCAAATTCAACGTCCGACGGAAGTGTGTTGTTCCACGCGCCGCCTGTATATGTGTATGTTGTCTGGCTGCCCGTCGGACCATACTTGAAGGAAAGACCCTCAAGTGAGAACGCATCGCCATGCTTAAAGGACGTTGTCGGTGCGATAACGTCTGATACTTCGGCAGAGGAGAACACTGTGATTTTACCGGTAAGTGTTTTACCCTCGCCAAAGTCAAAGGTGTATTCATAATTCGTACCATCTGCAGAACCGGTCAGTGCTTCAAGAGTAGCCGCCGATACTGTATAAGTAGAATTATCTGTCGCTTTGTTACCTGCACCGCCCGATGTCGGTGTTACCGTAAGGGAGGTGTAGTCGTTCATTGTTATGGTGAATACTCTGTCACTTGTGTCACCCTCACCCTTGCGGAACTGCATGTCGCCCGAAATCGTCGGTGCAGTACGGGCGGTGATCGTTGCAGTTACCGTCTTATTAGAAGTCGGGTTATCAATGTTTACCGTAGCCGAATTAGGCTTAGCTGTTGTAAGGTCAGCCGGAGATTGTGATGTTCCGTCACCTGCAAATGCGCTTACATAGTTTCCATTTGCAGCTTTGGCGGTAACAACATATTTTTCATCACCGTAAACAGTAGCTGTACCACCCGTAATAGATACATTATATGTAGTAGTTCCGTCTGCCTTCGTACCAACAATCGCAAACGGAGTTGTTGCATCGGGCGTGCCCGATCCGTCATTGGCAAGCGTAAGATTTACGCCGCTATATGTGTTAACATCAGCTTTTACCTCATATTCTGTACCTGCTGCGGCAGTAAAGGAGTACGTATTATCGCTCGCTGTACCGCCGTTACTATCTGACCAGTCGGTGTCCTTATAGTGGTCAGGCTTAGTTACACTAAAGGTATAAGCGGTGTCCTTTGTTAAGGCAACATTATTACCCTCGGAAAGCGTTACACTCGGGCTTGAAATTAGCGTAGCACTGCCTGAAAGAAGCTTCACATACGGTGTGGTGTTCTTAACCTTTTGCGTTAATGTGGTTGGTGTTGTGCCATTGCCGTCAAGAACAAGGCTTACAGTCCAATCCTCTTCCGCAAAGGGCGCAACAAGTGTGTTTCCGCTGTTTTTAACTGCCTCAACAACAGTCTTGAAATCATCTTTAGCAATGGTTATTTTTTTCTTGTCATTACTAAGAGTGCCGCTAACACTTTGACCATGAACTTGAAGACCGGTATATCCGACAATCGCATCACTGAAAGTGATTTCGACATCGTTATTATCATAATAGTCATAGCCAGTGACAGATGAAATCGTCGGGACTGACGGCATGGTGACTGTCCAAGTTGCAACCGTAGCGTCAGCATCCCAGCCACCTGTTTCTGTTGTGTTAAATGTTACTGTCGGATTAGCCGCAAATGTATGGCTGCTATCAGCTTGAACAGGAACGTTTAGCGTATATGACTTTCCATATTCAAATGTTGTAGCTGTCGTACTGGTACTGTCGTCAATCCACTCAACACCCGATAAAATTGAATAGGTTGAGTCGGTTGTAGAAGCACTATTGCTTGGAGTGCCACCAACAACAGGTGCATCAGCAGTTATATTCAGTGCTGTTATGGGTGTAAGAGATGCAACTGAATATGTTACCCATGTTTGTTCATAATCATTTCCGTCTGAACGAACACTTCCATCAGCTTTAATTTTAATTGTTGCGCTATCAGTTATACTGGATACGTTAAGACCGGATAACGAACAACCTGACGTTTGTGTTGTCAGCCATGAAGGGAATCCGTTCTGACCAGTACCCGGCACAACATAGTAGGTTGCTGTTTCTCCGTTAGTAAATCCTACGATAGCACTTGAAGCTGTACCCAATGTATCAGTTGTAGTCCCTACCGAAAGATTTCTTGCGGTTCCGGCAGTCGGATCAGCCGGTGTAACAGTATTTACATAAATAGCCGGATATGTGACAGTAACAATCGCAGTTTTGTTTGTTGAATCGTTCGAATCAAGTTCCGCTGTTGCGGTTATTGTATTCTTGTATTCGTCTGAATTTGAACCGGTAATTGTTGGATTGACCGCTATCGTATTAGCAAAAGTGTCATCACCGCTAACAGTGACCGGAAACGTAACGGTGTATCCCGAACCCCCGGGCGCCACTGTGGGAGCAGTCGTATTATTATTCCAATTCACAGTACCGGCTGTCATTCCACTGGTAGTAACAGACGGTGTACCCACGGCACTGCCGGGAGTTATCCCTGGTATTGTCACATCAATAGCGTCATATTCTGTGCCACCTGGCTGTGGTGTACTTCCAACAGGAATCACAAAATTGCTATCTGTTAAATCCAAGGTAAAATTATAGACAAACATATTGGATAGACTTCCGTCACCATCATTGGAATCTATCACAATACATATATCGACACTGTCATCTGTAAATTCGTAATCATTCTCACCAGTATAAGAGCCATCACCGTCTTCATCATAATTTGCACCAGTGGATTGATAAGGATAAGTTCCGTTTCCCGTTTGACCATTAGCAATAGTATCTTTTGAAAAATTCAAACCGCTAATTGTGACGGTTCCGCCAGGGTCTACTTGTTGAGCCCTAAAGTATACAGGAGCATATATCGCGCCATCCCAAGCACCTCCACTGGGGTCTGTGCCTGAATGTATCGAATTCAACTGCGCAGCATTCGACAAGTCAATTTGTGTCGGATAATCATTTACACCACCAAAATCAGAAGTAGAAAAGACTAAAACCGATACGTTTTTTGGGCCACCGTGCAGAGCACCCATTTTAAAAGAGAACGAGCCCACGCCATTATCAAAGCTACCGGAAAGAGATTCAATAACTGCCGCAGGTGCGCCGTTGACACTGTGTGTTCCGGTTGTTTGAAGCACACCGGATGTATCATATGTCTGTCCGCCGGTGGGGCCAGTTGCTGATGCAGTTATCGCCGGCATAACGGGTATTACCGAAAAAATCATAGAAAGTGCTAATAACGCACTTAAAATTCGTTTCTTCATAATTAAACTCCTTTCAAAAGTTTAATGTGTGTTATATATGTGAAAAGCGTGAAACGCTTGTTAATTATATATGTGAGCCATAGTAGGGGCGCTCATTGAACGCCCGCCGCGATTTACCATTGTTCGGGCGGCCAATGACCGCCCCTACGGTGGTTTTTTTCTTTTGACTTGCCGCCATAAGGGGGTCGGCTCACTTATAAGTCTATGTATAGTAATTATACCTTTGCTGCATTCTCTGACAACTTCGGATATGATTCGCACCAGGTTTTTGCTGTTGCGGCATCAACATATGCTCCATTATTTGCCAGTCCATATTGTACCTGATACCATGTAAGATTTAAATAGTCATCACCGGCATTATTTACAAGAGCTATAAGCTTGGTTTTTGCCTGTGTATATGTTCTCGCTGCATATGCTGTACCGCTTGAATTGCTTCTAAAATAAAAATTGTTGATATCTGCTAACGGAAACCAGTTGCTTGTATCACTTGCTTTAGCTTTTTCAAGATAAGGTGTAAATTTTATTTTAAAACCAACACCCTCCGGACCACCAACATTTACACTGCCCAGCTCAGTATCCAGGCTTCTTGTAGTACCTGCTGCAACATTTGAATGATAAACTTCAACAAGCTGGTATCCCATAGTTTTGACAAAATTTGTCGGTGTAAGCAAGATATCAAGCACGTCTTTATTGGTGAGTAACAATTCTATCGGAGTACTTGAGGTCGCACCTGTTTGTTGTATATCCATTCGTACACTTGGTTTGTTTGCACGCTCAACACCATATCCATATTGATTTATTCTTCTATACTCAAATGAAAAACCATAAGTTGATGACGAGGCCGTTGTAACAAGTGTACTCTGTTCCATTGGACCTATTGCTACATAATTTGTATCAGTAAGTGTATTTCCAGGAGCTCTCATATTTAACATCTCACCCGGTGTATATACAGCCTTTAAGTAAATATTACCGCCGTAGTAATCATCTAAATCCGCTTTGGTTAAATCCTTAACCGACTCAAAATCAAACGTAACTACATTTGGCAAATCGTTCGCGGTTAGCGTTGTATCAACAAATTGACCAGACGTGTCTAATTCTGGCATTTTCCCAAATTTTTGATATTTATTAAGGCTAGTAATGGTTGTTTCCATATAGGTCGGAAGCGTCTTTGCCATATATCCCGGAAATTTTGTTGTGTCGCTGTAATCCGGTTCATTTGAAACAACGGCTGTCCATCCGTTTGCAAACGGGTGTTCTGTATCTATATCCTTACCGGCAAAACAGTAATCAAGCTTATTAGTAAGCGGATATAAAGAACCGGCGTTAGGATTATTCGTTCCATTTGCAAGCTTATCGGTATAATCGCTTACGCTGTCCGGTATCGTCGGATTTGATGCTGCCGGTCCTGTATATGGATACTCACCACGATAATTATATCGTCTTTGAGTTATTGTTCCGGCCGTATTTAGAGCATCGTAATCCTCGCCGCGTAAATCAGGATGCACAAATTGTGATTTTACATATCTGTCTACGTCTGCAGTTACATCTACTCCTATACCTGCCGTCAGCGCTCCTAAAAATGAATTGTCCCAGTCGAAGAATAAAATCGAGAATACCTCGCTCAAACTCAGTCCCCCGCTTTTTGCGCTCTTACCTTCGCCGAGTACGATTTCGATATCGCTCGCATTGAGCTTTTCCGTATCATCCACCGCGCTGCCCACGGGAGCGGGTGAATAAGCGGTAAACGGCTGCGGGGTTGCTGTCGCAGACGGATCCGGTGTCGGGGTTGCTGTCGCAGCGGGAGCCGCGGGGTAAGCATAGCGATACACCTTACGTGAAAAGTCGCAGTAATAAATCGATGCGCCGTATTCCGCCGTTGAATACGCCGAAATATCATCCGGCGCTATATGCAATATTGTATTCTGTGCTGTTGCCGCGGTCGTATTGCCGCTGCCGAGCCAATTCTCGTCCCATGAAGTGCCGTCCGGCACGGGAGCGGGAGTTGTCCATACAGCCTCAAGCTTTGTCTGCTTTGTAATCGCTCTTGCCGAGTCGTCCGCGCCAACGTACATGAATCTTGCGACAACTATCGGATTTACGTAGATGTCGGGGTCGGGC
>JAFQYK010000269.1 GCA_017406485.1 Clostridia bacterium | reverse complement strand
CGCGGGTTACGGAATGATTGCGAGTGAGGCAGACACGAAAATTTACAAGGCGGTTTT
Organism: Clostridia bacterium; assembly: GCA_017406485.1. Taxonomy (GTDB): domain Bacteria; phylum Bacillota; class Clostridia; order UBA1381; family UBA1381; genus Hominilimicola. The sequence continues at coordinate 1,568 of JAFQYK010000269.1, read as the reverse complement.
AGCAGACCAAACCAACGGCAACGGTTACGCAATTCTTTCAGCAATAAGTCAGAACGCGTTAAGGATATGCCGCGATATGTATATGAGGCCTGACACATACGCATATTACGAGGAAACATTAAAGGTACAGCTTGCGGATATTATAACAGCGGTAGAGAACGGCGCGGATTATGACACCTCACTTGATAACGCATATACAAGGTTGTATCAGTCGGTAAATCCGTCATATACTCCGCCGACCAAAATACAGGATTTTTGTTACCTTGATATTCCCGCCATTGACAACGCCGCATATACGGTCACACGGAAATTGCTATTGAACGCGCACAATACATACTTACAAAAATAAAACGCTCTCCTTGCTACGGAAAAGGACACAATCGCAAAATCCGATTGTGTCCTTAATTTATTTCACCAATTCCGCCACACAAACGCTTTCAGACATGGTTTTAATATAATAGGAATTTACCGTGTCCGGTGTGAGATTTATAGAAAAATTATGCGTCAGCCCGTATAAGGCACCTAAAACAACAAATCATTTTATCTTATCAAATTATATAGACTACTTTGTTGAGGTGCATTTTCTATGCCATACTCATTTAGCAGATTATCAAGCAATATTTTATTGTCGTCTGAAAAATAAGGTGATGTGACTATTTTTATTTGTTGTAATGCTTCATCTGTTAAATCCAAATCATAATATTTATTAGGGGAGAAATCTTTTCCACCAATTAAGTGAATAACATATCTATACTCTTTTTGATAAGACCATACAGTTCTCTTAAATATTCCTTGTATATATGGGTCAATATTGTTAATTCCGTTATCAAATTTCCAAGAGACTTCTGGTTTTAAACAATAAGGATTATCAGTATAACAAATCTTATATAGCGTCTGTTGGAGATTTATAGGGTCAAATTTAATATATTTCCCCATATTAAACATATCTATATTTTCTTCCATAGTCCATTTGCCGGTATCATTACTATAATTCCCCTGAAAAAATTTAGGCACATCGCGTTGTGCAAAAGGCAAGGACGGCATTTCTATTCTTATTCCGGTTTGCCTGTCTTTGCCGATAATTGTATATCTATCCCATAGAGGAATACTCTCTTCGGCGTCGTTCGTCCAACAACTAACATAGGTATATACATTTATTTCAGATATACTTCTGCACTGCTCCTCTTCCATATCATCTAAAACATCTAATCTACTTAACCGAAGTGTTTTATTTTTAAGAATAAGAGCCAATACATCTAAATTTGTATAATGAAATAATGTAGGTGGGATTTGGTCTCCCTCGCAACCTCTTTTGTTTACATATAAATGTAGATATTCTTCATAATCTTTATCTTCTTGATTATACATAATAGCACTTCCTCAAAATCTTACTATTTCACCAATTCCTGATACATCTTCATCAATTCCGCAACGCAGGAGCTTTCGGATTTAATATCCCAAATACGCCCGTACGCTTCCCATACAGCCCTGTTGTTTGCCTGATGTGCTTTTCTTAGTTCCGGCGGCATAGTCACCTCATCGTACAAATCTGCAAGCGAGCTGTCGGG
>JAFQYK010000268.1 GCA_017406485.1 Clostridia bacterium | reverse complement strand
GGTTAAAGAAGTTTGACGGACGGTTTACGGCTGTAAACAATAATTTCTGTAACATTAAAAGCATACTTGCGGAACTGAACGTAAGCGGTATAGACGGCGCGCTCCTTGACATAGGGGTAAGCTCCTATCAGCTTGACAACCCGGAACGCGGCTTTTCGTATATGCACGACGCTCCGCTGGATATGCGTATGAACGCCCGCGGCGGCAAAACGGCGCGCGATGTTGTGAATACGTACAGTGTCGAAGAATTGACGCGTATCTTCTACGAATACGGCGAGGAACGCTGGTCCAAGCGCGTAGCGGAGTTTATCGTGGAAAGACGCGGGGAAAGACCGGTTGAAACAACCTTTGAGCTTGTGGATATTATAAAGGCAGCAATACCGCAGCGGGCAAGAAGCGAGGGCGGACATCCGGCAAAAAGAATATTTCAGGCAATACGTATAGAGGTAAATGACGAGCTGGAGGTTTTGAAAAAAGCGATAGCTGATTTTACCGATTGCTTAAATAAAGGCGGCAGACTTGCTATCATAACCTTCCATTCATTGGAGGACAGAATTGTAAAGCAAGCGTTTTCCGATAAGGCAAAGGGCTGTATATGCCCGAAGGAGTTTCCGGTATGCGTATGCGGCAGAGAGCCGGAAATAAAAATAATTTCAAGAAAGCCCGTTCTTCCGTCAAAGGAGGAAACGGAGCGTAATCCAAGGAGCAAGAGCGCAAAGCTTCGAGTAGCGGAAAAGCTATGAGGCTCTGAAAGGAGACAAGCTATGAATTACGGAAATTTAGCGTATAAGCTGCCGGAGTATGAAGAAAGTCCGGCGCGTAAGAAGAAACGCAGGAAAAAGGGTAAGGTAAGCAGAAGGACAAGAGAGCAGATGGCGATAAGGAGAAAGTTACTAAAGAGGGTAAGCGTTATTGCCGTAATAGCGCTTTCAGCCGGCTTTATGATATCACAGTTTGTTGCTGTAAACGAGGGTGAGCAGAAAATCGCCTCACTACGCAGACAGCTTTCTAAGCAGGAAGCCGCAACAAGTCAGATGATATTCGATATGGAGCAGGGCGTTGACCTTTCAGAGATAGAGAGACAGGCTACAACGAAGCTGGGTATGCAGCGGCCTGAAAAATATCAGACTGTATATGTAAACGTTAAAAAGGACGATATGACCGAAAAGACGGCGGGCGAGGTCGAGAGCTTCTCAAGCCGTGTTATGTCGGCAATAAAGAGTACAGGCAGGCATATTGTAAACTTCTTCAGCATAAAATAGCTTTTGGAAGAATGTTAATTAAATCAGAGGGAATGAGGTAATGAAACCTTCACTAAATGAAATTAAAAGAAAAAGCTGGATACTTGCTGTATCGGCGCTGATTGCGCTTTCTGCGCTTGTACTGAGAGTAGGCTACTGGCAGATTATCCGCGGTGAGGAGCTTTCAGGCAAGGCAAAGGCTCAGCAGCAGGGGTCAAGCATTATAACAGCGTCACGCGGTACTATATATGACCGCAACGGTAAGGTGCTGGCCGAAAGCGCGTCTGCAAACACGCTTATCTGTAACCCCGAGGACATCAAGGATGACGGTGACGCGGACGTTATTGCCCAGAAGCTTGCTCCGATACTTGATATGGACAGCACTAAAATCAAGCAGCTTATCACCAAGGAAACACGCTACCAGGTTATAAAGAAGCGTATGAGCAAGGAACAGACCGATAAGGTCAGAGAGCTTATGAACAGCGAGAATGACGCGAAAACCGCAAAGGCGATGAGCGGCGTTTACTTTGAGGAGGACTCAAAGAGATACTACCCATTTAATGTTGCACCGCACGTTTTGGGCTTCACCGGCTATGATAACAACGGAATACAGGGTATTGAGCTGACGTTCGATAATGAGCTTATGGGCAGGAACGGCAGCGTTGACATAAATCAAAATGCCGACGGTACCACGCTGCAGGAGCAGCAGGCAGAGTACGTAAACGGCGCATTAAAGGGATACGACGTAGTTCTTACAATAGATGAAACGCTCCAGCACTTCCTTGAGAAGCACTTGGAGGAGGCAGTTGCGGAGGATAAGCTAAAGGAAGGCGCGGCGGGAATTATAATGAACCCTAAAACGGGTGAAATTCTTGCTATGGCAACAAAGCCGGACTTTGATGTTAATGATCCGTATAATATTGAACAGTTCAGAAAGTATGCGGTAATGTTTGAGAGTATGCAAACTACCGCCGATGCTGATGAAGATGAGGACGAGGACGAGGAGAAAAAGCCGACTCCGAAGCCGACAATGGATCCCAATAATCTTTCAGACGAATACATAGCTTCTATGCGTAACAAAATGTGGCGCAACAAGGCTATTTCCGATACATACGAGCCGGGTTCGACATTTAAGATAATCACCGCGGCGGCGGCGCTTGAAGAACACGTGGTTGACCTTAATTCAAGCTTCTATTGCCCCGGCTTTAAAATAGTTGCCGACAGAAACATTAAGTGTGCGAATACCGACGGTCACGGTCCCGAAACATTTGTTGAGGGTGTGAAGAACTCCTGCAACCCGGTATTTATGGAGCTTGGTTTAAGACTTGGCAGCGACAAATTTATGGAATACTTCAGAGCCTTCGGACTTACCGAAACGACAGGTATGGGACTTGTCGGCGAGGCTTCGAGTATATATTATCACAAGACGATGGGTGACGTTGATATTGCGACAAGCTCCTTCGGTCAGGGCTTCCAGATAACGCCGGTTCAGCTTGCAACAGCCGTGAGCGCCGTTGTGAACGGCGGCGTCAGAATGCAGCCGAGAATTGTCAAGGAGATAAGAAATTCGAACGGCGTTGTGAAAAGCTATGAAACACAGCAGGTTCAGCGCGTTATTTCCGAGGAAACATCACAGACAATGCGCGATATACTTGAATCAGTCGTCGCAGATCCGACAGCGACAGGTAAGAACGCATATGTTAAGGGCTGCCGCATCGGCGGTAAGACAGGTACTTCCGAGAAGGGCAACCGACTTGAAGAAAAGCGTATTGCGTCTTTCGTGGGCTTCGCGCCGGCAAACGATCCGGAGCTTGTATGCCTTGTAATGCTTGACGAGCCGCAGGTTGACAATAAGTACGGCGGTACGATTGCCGCTCCGCTCGTAGGTGAAATCATCGAGGACTCAATGAACTATCTCGGAATTGAAAAACAGTATTCATCAATGGAAAAGCCGGATGAAAAGATAGAGATACCTGACGTAAGACAGCTTGAGGAGGACGAGGCAAGAGAGGTTCTTTCAAATGCCGGACTTAACGTTAATGCAGTCGGTGACGGAACGATAATTGTTGACCAGCTTCCTAAGCCGGGCATAATGATAAGCAAGGGCTCTACAGTGGTTATCTACAGTGAGGAGCGGAGCGATTCGGATATGGTAACGGTACCAAACCTTGAAGGCTGCAGCGTGGACGATGCTGAGTACACGCTTGCAATAAGCGGATTGAACTTTGAGGTTATAGGAGCCGGACACAGTGAGGTCAAGGGCTCATACGCGGTACGGCAAAGCGTTGCCGCCGGAGAAAAGGTCGCGCCGGCAACGGTAATCGGCGTTGAATTCAGGCAATTAACAACAGACTAATACACAAAAGGGGGAATTACGATGTTAGCAAGTGAGCTTTTGGGGAAGAAGTGGCTTGAAGAACACGAAGACATCAACCTTACGGGAATAGCGTACGATTCAAGAAATGTGCTTCCCGGCAACGTGTTTGTGTGCATAAAGGGATTTGAAACAGACGGACACAAATACGCGGCGGCCGCTGTAAAGAACGGCGCTGTGCTGGTCGTTGCAGAGGATATGGTTGATGTCAGCGTACCTGTGTGGTATGTTGAAAATTCGCGTATGGAAATTGCGGAAATGGCGTGCAAATATTATGGCAATCCGTCAAAGAAATTTAAGCTGATAGGCGTAACGGGAACAAACGGAAAAACAACAATAACCTACCTGATCAGAAGTATAATCGAGGAGGCGGGTCTTAGAATAGGCGTTATCGGCACAAATCAGAATATTATAGGCGATAAAGTGCTTGTAACGCAGAGCACAACCCCGACCACTCCGAACGCGCTTGAGCTCCAGCAGCTTTTTGCGGAAATGGAGCAAAGCGGCGCGGACGGCGTTGTTATGGAGGTTTCGAGCCACGCTTTGGAACTTGAAAGAGTACACGGCTGTCACTTTGATGTAGGTGTGTTCACAAATCTGACGCGTGATCATCTTGATTTCCACAAGACTATGGAAAACTACCTTGCCGCAAAGGCGAAGCTGTTTGACATAAGCGCTAAGGGCGTTGTAAACTTTGATGATGAGGGCGGAAAAAAGATAGCTGCGAATGCTCCGTGCGATATAATAAAGGTAGGTCTCGGCGATGGCTGTGATTTGCGGGCGGAGAACATACACATTACGGCGCGCGGCACCGATTTTGACGTTATATACGAGGGCAATAAATACCCCGTTCACATAGTAATTCCCGGCAAATTTAGCGTCTACAACGCTATATGCGCGTTCGGCGCTGCGCTGCAGCTCGGCATAGATATACCGACCATAATCCGCGGACTTGAAAAAGCAACCGGCGTTATGGGACGTGTTGAGGTCGTACCGACCGACACGGATTACACGGTTATCATAGACTACGCCCACACTCCCGACGGTCTTGAAAATATAATCTCAACGGTTCAGGATTTTGCCAAGGGAGACGTTATAACGGTATTCGGCTGCGGCGGTGACAGGGATAACACAAAGCGCGCGCCGATGGGCGAGATTGCCGGAAGGCTTTCCGATTTCAGTATAATCACCTCGGATAACCCCAGAACAGAGGACCCGCAGGCGATTGTTGATATGATAGAGGAAGGTATGAAAAAGACTGACGGTAAATACACCGTCATAGTTGACCGGCGCGAGGCGATAGGCTACGCGCTCGACCACGCAAAGAAGGACGACGTTATAATTCTTGCCGGCAAGGGACAGGAAACGTACCAGATCATAGGCAAGGAAAAGCACGACTTTGACGAGCGTGTAATTGTTTATCAACACTTAAATAAGTAATACAAAGGGGCTGCCCCAAAAAGGACAGTCCCTGCATTTGTGTAATCGGCTTATAGCCTTAAGAGTTGAGAGGAGTTAAGGATAATCAATATGCAACCATTGACGATTGAAGAAATAGTAAAGGCGACAAACGGTTCTCTTTTGGAGGGTGACAAAAGCGCTGTCATAACGAACATCTCCACCAATTCCCGTGAAATAGGCGAGGGGGAGCTTTTTATTCCGCTTGTCGGTGAAAAATTTGACGGTCACGAGTTTATTCAGGCGGCGTTTGAGCTTGGCGCGGCGGCGGTGCTTACGCAGAAGGATACCGAGCTTTTTATCGATAAGACCATTATTAAGGTCAGGGATACAAAAAAGGCGCTCGGTGACATCGCGCGCTACTATAAGGCAAAGCACAACGTACCTACCGTAGCCGTTACAGGCAGCGTGGGCAAGACGACCACAAAGGATATGCTCTACTCCGTTGTATCGCAGAAGTACAACACGCTCAAAACACTCGCAAACTACAACAATGACATAGGCCTGCCGTGGACGATATTCCGCCTTGAAAAAGAGCACGAGGCAGCGGTGCTTGAAATGGGTATGAATCACTTCGGCGAGATAGACTACCTCGCTTCAATCGGCAACCCTGACGTTGCGGTAATAACAAATATCGGTGAGTCGCATATAGAAAACCTCGGCTCGCGTGAGGGTATCTTCAAGGCGAAAATGGAAATAACAAACCGCTTTACAAAGGATAACGTACTCATTGTAAACGGCGATGATGATTACCTTTCCACCGTTAAGGGCAGGGGAGATTACAAGGTTGTATATTACGGCATAAAAAATCCCGAAAATGATGTTTATGCAAAGGATATAGAAAACAACGGCCTCAGCGGCATAACTTTTACCGCTGTTGCAAATGGCAGGGAATACAAGGCGGAAATAAGCGTTCCGGGCGTACATAACGTGTATAACGCTCTTGCTGCGATATGCGTAGGCTTGGAATTTGACATTCCGATGGAGCAGATACTTGTTGGAATAAAGACCTTTGAGCCGACAGCGCAGCGCCTTGCGGTTGAGGATTATAAGGGCATAACAATCATAAACGACTGCTACAATGCCTCGCCCGACTCGATAAGGGCGGCGCTGAACGTCTTAAAGGACACAAAGGCGGAGCGAAGAATTGCTGTTTTGGGCGATGTGCTTGAAATGGGTGATTTCGCCGCGGAAGCGCATTATAAATTGGCGCCGGCGCTAAAGGCGTGCGGCGTTGATATGCTTGTGACAGCAGGCGAGAATATGAAGAACCTTGCAAGAGGCGCAGAGGAACAGG
>JAFQYK010000267.1 GCA_017406485.1 Clostridia bacterium | reverse complement strand
TGTTTCGACCGCCACCGAGTTTGGCCGCACGCACGCCGCCGCGCGCGGCCATCTCCCGAGAGCTGCGCGCCCTCGGTGCTTCCGTGGCGGTTCGGCCCTGCGCGTGGCGCTGTTGGGTAGTGCTTTGGGGTCGTGCCTCGCTTGTTCCGCCCTCGCCGCGTCCGCATTCGGCCGCTCCGCTTCGGGTCTGGCCGCACTGCGGCTGGAGGACGGTTCTCCCCGACCGCCACCCCTTTGCGGCCGCGCTGTCGCTTGCGGCCGTTGCCGTTCGCCGCCGCCGCGAGTTGGAAAAATAAAAATCGCCGCGGCGGCTCTCGGCTTTGCGTTAGTTTGTAGCCGGATATTTTTCTGCTTCACTTAGTAACTCCATAAATTGTGAGTACATAGCCTTTACTCCGGTACTGTAAGCTGCTTTCAATCCGGGGCGGTCATCCTCAAAAAATATTTTGTTTTCATTGCTCAACGCAGTGCTCAGTGCATCGCCGGCTAACTGCCTGCACACGGATAAATCAATATCGTCCACAATTATAACGTCGCCGCCTTGCGGCTCGTCTGAGGGCGTGTCTATGCCGTAATGCCGGCCGAGAGCCTTTGCGGCCTGCAGCGTTACCGGGTCAACTTCCTGACCGCGAATAATTCGCGTGTAGAGGTCAAGAACCTCTTCTTTACTTGCCATTGCCATTATTTTCACCCCCTTTCAGGTCTGAATGCGTATAGATAAGCCTGGTATAAAGCCTGTTGAGAGCTTCCCGGGCTCCGCCCCGGTAAAGCTCAGAGGGAAGCCACTGAGCATTCCAGAAATCCAATTCTTCCCGGATAACCTTTTCCAGATCCGATTTTAAAATTACCTCTTTCATTTTGGGTCACTCCTTAATTTTTTTTGCGTCTCACCGCTCCCGCTCGGGGATAACTCAAAAAAAAGGCATAGCTATCCCAAAAAACGAGGATAACTATAGCCTTTTATTTCGTGCAAATCCAAATTGGACTTAAAATCCCGTGGAGAGAAATCTCCGTACCGGTTCGACCCCGGTCATCGGCACCACCGTGAAATGGCTTGGAACCTATGGTTTCGGGCTTTTCTTTTTGCCTTGAAATGACCGGATGCTTAGCTCAGATTTTTGTTTTTTCCACTACTTTTCCACTACTTTTGACTTCCATTTTTACCAGTAAATTTCCAGGTAATTCCATCAGCTTGCCATAATTGACGGGCTGAACACTCCGGAAACAAGATTAAATGCCTTACTTTTTTCACTTAAATCCGGATGTAAATAGAAATTTGCCGTGGTTGAAAGCGTAGAATGTCCGAGAATTTCCTGTATAATTTTCAGACTGACACCGCTTGACAGAAGTATAGTAGCTATACTATGTCTCAAATCGTGAAAACGAATATGCGGCAGTCCGTTTTCTTTGAGCAATGTGGAGAATGCGTGTGAGATGTAGCTGACTTTCAGCGGCTTGCCGTCATCAAAGCAGCATACAAATCCGTCATCACAGTAGTCCTTGCCGTAGAATTTACGGTTGTCCTCCTGTTTTTGTTTCAGCGTTATGAGGTAATCATACATTTCCTGTTCAATAGGCAGTTCACGGCAGCTTGACAATGTCTTGGTGCTTTCCTGGAATACCTCGCCCCTTGCAGTTACGCGTGTCCTCTCAATCCGGATTATCCTTCTGTCAAGATCAACCGATGACCACATAAGTCCAGCTATCTCACCTCTGCGCAGCCCGTAGTATGACGTTATCATCACTGCACTTTCAACTGTTGTTCCTTTGCTGACTGACAGCAGCTGCATAAGCGTTTTCTTGTCATAAACAGTTGCACGGAACTGCTTAGACTTCGGCAGCTTAGTTCTGTCTGCCACATTATACGGAATCATATTCAGCTCCATAGCCTCCTGCAGTGATTTGCGGATAATGGAATGGTGCCGTTTTACCGTAGCAGACGACAGCCCTCTGTCCAGCATACGGTAGTAATAGTCCTGTATATGCTTCGGTACAAGGTCGATAAGCGCAATTCTCTTTGGCTTGAAATACGGCAGGATGTGATTTTCAACGATTTTTGTGTAACCGTATACAGTACTTGGCTTTAAAAACCGTTTCTGATTATTGAGCCATTCCTCTATATAATCAGTAAACAGCGTATCGCTTACATTAACACCGTTGGACTCATACAACCGTTCGTACTTCTGCCTGAGTTCCTCACACACTTCCTGTGCTCTTCGCTTATTACTGCCTTTCACGGGTACTTTGGTTGAAATTTCCTTGCTGTGCTGTTTCCCGCCTTCCTGCCATTTTAAAAGACAGTAATAGCATTTCCCTTGTTTCTTCGTACGTAAATATGCTTTCATTGTAATCGCTCCTCTCATAAAAGAGCTCTTTCAATGATTTAAGCAACATAGATATTATACCCCTATTTCAAACCAAAATCAAGCTTCTATATCTTAAAAATCAGTCACATCACACATCAGGATTTAGGACAGATACAGATGTACGTCCACTACTATGAGCGTGAGCTTATGAATGAAGGAGATAATCCGCTTATCGGTGGGCGAGGGGAGTGCCTTGGTAAAAAAGAATGACCGGTCAAAACTGACCGGTCGTATATTTTTTTATTCAAACACCCTATCAGCCGCCGTAAGTGGTGCGGTTATCGGTTCAAGCATACTTGCAGCATCATCCGTCCAAACGAACAGTTTATAATTGCCTGTCTGCTTATCAACAATCGCTGTATATGTATCGCCATTTTTTGTGAAATCGAATTTATCTACGCTCTGTAGTGTTCCATCTGTACCAAAATGAGCTACAAACACAACAGGCTGTGGAACTTTGGCACTGCCTTTTTTCGTAACAGTAAATATTGCACCGCCATTTGCGCCTGCCGGCTTTTCAAAGTTCATTATGTCTGCATACCTCGACAAAGTAGGTACAGCGCTCTTTTGAATTTCATTCTCAACCCATAATGCCGTAATCATTGATAAGGCTTTCAGATATTAGTTCATTAAAAAATTTACCTAAGACAAATCTCCTTAATACATTTTATTCAAATTAGTGTAAAATAAAAAGTTTCTTTTTCATTTCAGTTCTCCTTACGATTATATTGTCACACACAAATTTTATCGTAATTGCTATCCTTGGTCAATAATTCCATTAAGCAATCATGAATAATTACTTCAAGCGTTCAACAATCGTCCGTGCCTGTTCCTCATATCCTTTGCCGCTATACTTGGCAAAAAGGCTGATGCTTTGCTCTTTATGTATCACTCCACCGAAGCCATAAACCGTTTCGCCGTCAATGCTTGTAATGGTGCATTGAATATCGCCTTTCTTATTCCGAAAGCTCCACACAACTTTAACATCCTCAACCGTAAAATTCTCATTAGTGCCGCGTTCCGTCATCAATTCAAGAAATTTTCCGCAATCGTTTTCAGTCATTTCCCTTACAATAATTTCATCTGTCTGTCCGTAAATTTTCATAGTACAACTCCTCCATTTTAATATAATTCCGGCACAATCAAAAAAGCGCCGCACACATAGGAGCGACGCAAAAAATGTATCGCCCAGTGTTTGCGGAACACATTCGATAAGCCAATTAGTACTTTACAGCACGATGGACAAATCAAAATAGAGCATAATACATTTTTATCAAATGTATTATGTCCATCGTGTGTTTTCGATATAAAGTTAATAATTGGCATTAAAAGCATTATTAACGAATGTATTCCGCAACTTTGATTATATCATACCCTCTGTAGTTTGTAAATATGATTTTTTGCGCTGATTTTTTCGTGTAGATACAACAAACAAAATCGTCTCACAACAAACAGAGTATGCACAAAAACACGCTCTGTTTGTGAATACTATCCTTCGTTCTCCTACCTGCTGCGGTTATCGTCTTAAATCAAATGTCATTAAAGCGGCATAGATATTATACCCATCTTACAAGCCACAGTCAGATATGAACAATGCCTGTTATGGATTCCAGGGCTTTCTTTTTCTCCTCCATATCGGGATGAAGATACAGATTAGCTGTTACAGTGATGCTTGAATGTCCCAGATAATCCTGCACATTCTTTACATTGTTTCCGTTCTTCAGCGCCAGTGTAGCGCATGAATGACGAAGATCGTGCAAACGTATGTGGGGAAGCTTATTCTTTGCCAAAAACCGTCTGAAGGCGTCGGACATATAATTGACTCTGTACGGACTGCCATCCTCCCAGCAGCATACGAAATCCGTATCCGAATATTGCCTCCCCAAAAATCTCCGGTTGTTATCTCTTTTCTCCTTTAAATTCAGAAAATATTTCATCATCGTATCATCAATCGGCAGTTCTCTGTATGAACTGTCCGTTTTTGCTTTGTTCCTGAGTATTTCTCCTTCTTTGGTGTCTACGCGTGTTTTATGTATCTTGATTATCCTGTTTTCCAAATCAATATTACTCCATGTAAGTCCGGCTATTTCACTTCTTCTCAGCCCGTTTACAACTCCAAGCAGCACAATCGTTTCAAGCGGTGTGTTTTTCGATTTTTCTATGAGCAGTTCTATTTCGTGTTCGTTGTACACTCTTGCATGATATTTCACAGCTTTAGGCAGTTCAACACCTTCTGCCGGATTTTGCGGTATCAGATTGTATCTTACTGCCTGCTTCAGTGAATGCTTTATCAGCGTGTGATGACGTCTTATTGTCTGACCGCTTATACCGAGTTCCATAAGTGAGTCATAATACCTTTGCAGACTTAATGTATCTAAATCACACAGCCGTATACCTCTCTCTTTGAAATATGGTTCTATGTACTTTTCAACTATACTTTTATATCCTGAATACGTAGTTGATTCAACATACTGTTTTCTGTGCTGAAGCCATTCGGTTATATAATCCGAAAAAAGTACATTTACGCTGTTTGAATTACGTCTGTCGTATTTTCTTTCATATTCCCTGCGCAATTCCTCGCATTTTGTTTCAGCTTTGCGGAGGTTGTTACCTTTTACCGGTATTTTCGTTGATATTTCCTTTATACGCTGTTTGCCGTTCTCCTGCCATCGGAGTTCACAATAATATGATTTGCCTTTCGGCTTGGTTCGTAAATATGCCCGCACTGATAATGCTCCCCTACAGCGGTTTTGTAACCTCTGAAATGGATTTTATATAATTTATCATTGCAAGCTTAGAAATCCTGTATTTGCGTTTTATACGCATACTCGGAATAGTGCCGTTCTGAAGCAGCGTATATACGCTGTTCTTTCCGAGATGCAGTATTTCGCATACCTCATTGACACCAAAGATGTCATCATACCTATCCAGCATTTCTGTCACCCTTTCTGAAAATTATATTTTGGGATTATGGCAATCGGCTTCTCTTAATAATTTTTAGTTTTCCTTACTTCGTTATGGTTGGCTTTCTAAAAAAGGGTATAGTAGTCCCTTTGTCCATTTTCTCCTTTAGGCTCACTCCCAATGATGAGCAAATTCTTTCTGATAATTACTAAAATAAAATCTTCAATAAGCCTTTCGGCGGTCTTCATATCCTAACCGGCTGTCCGGTTACTATTGTAAAGAGAAGAGTTTCTTATCTTTCTACATATATATCGTGAGAAATTTCGTTTTTTGTTCCTTTTGACCCATAAAAAGCGAAAAATTTTTTTCTGTACACAAACTTATGTTTTCAAAGCAATCAAATGCTTTGAGAACAACAGTTCCGGAATAGCATAAAAATGGTGCAAAAATTGAGGATATTTGTGAAATTTTTTGTGTCCAAAAATCCAAAAAAACTTTTGGATGCAAAAATAGTGGCTTCAACATACGGTTTTATCACGTTTTTCAAGGTTTGAAGAACCAAAGAGAAGAAAAGATAGGATTTTACTCCAAAAGGGATGTGAAAAAATGAAAAACCTTTTATACAAAGAAACAATCTTGATGACAGCTATTCGAGATGGATTTATGGTATCAAACTCTTGAAGGCCACCAAAGATATCTTAGAAAACAAACAGTTGAATTGACCAAGAAAGGATATTGGGCAGAAAGATAACATAAAGAATATACTTGTAATTTTAGTAAGAGCCTCAACTGACGACATAACTGTCCGCAAAAAAGCGGGCAGTTATTTTTAGCCTGTTTCAGAGAAATTTTCTATGCAGAAGTCAGATATTAAAACAGGCTGTCGGCAGTTGAGGCTCGTTTGAAAGGAAACGGTCAGCACAGATATTATGCCGGTATT
>JAFQYK010000266.1 GCA_017406485.1 Clostridia bacterium | reverse complement strand
CTATTGCTTTTTCATTTTTAAATTAGTATAATAATTATATAATTAATTATTGTGCGAATAAAGGAGGAGTGAAGTATGGCTACAAAAAGTATATATAAAAATATTTCTGTCAAAAATCGCAGTTTCTGTCGTACTTTAGTATCAGCTTTGGAAAACGCGCAAAAGAAAAAGGCAAAAGATGTTCAATTATCAAGAACTTTTTCTGAAGTAAAAAATGAAGATATTAAATCTATTTTTGGAGATACCAAATGACAGGATATGTACAGATAAACATAAAAAATATGGTAGATACTTTAGGAGAGGATAGAGCAAAATCTATTCTCTCTACTTTTAGTTGTCCTTTAAATAAAGATGTAGAAGAATTTCTAAAAACAAAAGCTATAGAATTTTCCAAACAAGACATTGCTCGAACATTTCTTGTGTTAGCATCGTACAAAAAAGACTATGTAATTGTTGGTTATTATACGATATGTCATAAATCATTCAATATAAATCCCAATGTGTTGTCATCAAACTTAAAAAAACGAACTAAAAAATTTGCGCAGTACATAAAAGAAATCGGTAAGTATCAAATTGTTGCCCCTTTAATAGCACAACTAGGTAAAAATTATTATAACAAATACAATAAACTGATTACAGGTGACGAATTACTTAAAATGGCTTGTGAAAAAATAAGAGAATACAGTACGACTTAGGAGGTAAAATAGCATATTTAGAATGTGAAGATACTCCAAAGCTAATTGATTTCTACGAAAGCAATGGTTTTGTAAGTTTTGCAAAACGAACATTAGACAAAGATGAAAAAGATACAATGAGTGGAGATTATCTGATTCAAATGTTGCGATATTTCTAAACCTCATGCCAACCCCGACTTGGGTAATCACCCCTTGTCGAGGTGCTTTTTTCTTGGAAAATTTTATATTTAATAAATTGTTGTTGATATTTTTCTTTATTGTGATATAATAAATATACCACATTATTCATTTTAATGAGCTATTAATAATATATTCTACAAGAATATTCTTTTTAGTATTTCAAATAATAGTTTGTGTTTGCAAAAAAACGCAGGCTTTAATTGGAAATACTATTATTTGAAATATTTCTTATTAGAATGAATGTGTGGTAACATGAAATCTAAGCCTCGTTTTTATGCGTGGTTTAGATTTAAGCCACGCATTTTTTATTTGTGTGAGATTTTGTAAAGGAGGTACCAGCTTTTCACAAGCCGTAATTGTGAAGATAATTTACTATAGAAAGGAAAATGATTATGAAAAAATTAATAAAAAATTTGATCAGTAGCGTATGCATTATATGCTTACTAATTTCAGCGACAAACTTACCAACAATGGCAGCCGGTGATATAAATGTTTTGCTTGATGGTACTGCCATTGAGTTTGATGTTCCACCACAAATTATTGATGATTATACTATGGTACCGATGAGAGCCATTTTTGAAGCATTAGGGTATAATGTTAAATGGGATCCGGAAAAACAAAATATAACAGCAACTATGGGTTCATTAATCATTATTATGACTATCGATAATAAGTATATGTTTGTAGGTGATATGGCGGAATACAGTACTGCTGTAAATCAGGATAATTATACGCTTCAGCATATGATTCAGACAGATAAAGCGCCACAAATAGTAGATGGCAGAACCCTTGTACCTATAAGAGTTATTTCAGAAGCCAGCGGTTATAATGTTTCCTGGGATAGTTCTTCAAAATCAGTAAGTATTGAATCGAATAAATCCAAATTAGTAACTCAAAAAATTGAAAACTATGCAGGAACTTTAGTTCCTCAATATGAATCTATTACTGGTGCATATTGTTTAGGAACAGACATAACTAAATCTGGAAGAAAATATTATAGATATAAATATGACAATAACGATATAAATCAATATTGTGATTATTTAGAAAACAATGGATTTATCTTATTCATGAATGAAAGCGGCGCAAAAAGTTATACAACAAATTCATATAAAACCAGTGTAATGATTTTTGATGCAAATAGCTTAGGTGAAGTTTGGATTAACCCAGATTGATTTAGAATAAAAAGTTGCTGTAGCGACTGCGCTGCGAGCAATTTACTAAAAGAAAAAATGACGCGCGCATCAACGCGCCGTCATTTTTTTCTTTTCTTTACGCCTCTGAGAAGCTATCCTTACCCACGCCGCACAAGGGACATACAAAATCGTCGGGCAGGTCCTCGAACTTTGTGCCGGGAGCGATGCCGTTTTCGGGGCTGCCTGCAGCCTCGTCATATTCCCAGCCGCACACGTCGCATACATACTTTGCCATAAATTTTTCCTCCTTTAATATATTTTAGGCATTACGCCAATATTTCATTCGCCAGCGCGTCAATCTGCGCCCGTGTTTCGTCATTCATAGCCGACTTGATTGTTACGGTTGTGTCGGTAAACGTCAAATTCTTCGACTTTTCAAGCATTGCCTTAATTGTCTTAGCCGCTGTCGGCGCCCACGAACCGTTTTCTATTATACCAATCTTTTTATTCTGGAAATTGCGCTCGGTGAGGTGGTTTATAAACTCCTTCATAAACGGGAAAATATCGTTGTTGTAAGTCGTTGTGGCGAGAACAATCTTACCGTAACGGAACGCATCCTCCACGCACTCAGCCATATCCTCTCTTGCAAGGTCGTTAAGAGCAACCTTTACGCAGCCCTTTTCAATGAGCTTGTCACGAAGAAGCTCAGCCGCCGCCTTTGTGTGACCGTAAACCGAGGTGTACGCAATATTCACGCCCTCGCTCTCAACACCGTAGGACGACCATATATCATAGAGATTGATGTAATAGCCGAGATTTTCGGTAAGTATCGGACCATGCAGCGGGCAGATTGTCTGAATGTCAAGGTTTGCCGCCTTTTTAAGCACCGCCTGAACCTGTGCGCCGTACTTGCCGACAATGCCGATATAATAGCGTCTTGCCTCGCACGCCCAATCCTCGTCCACATCAAGTGCGCCGAATTTACCAAAACCGTCCGCGCTGAAAAGCACCTTGTCAGTGCTGTCATAGGTGAACATAACCTCCGGCCAGTGAACCATCGGCGCTGCAACAAAATTCAAAACGTGCCTGCCAAGCTCCAGCGTATCGCCTTCCTTAACAACAACGCGTCTGTCGGCAAAATCTGTGCCGAAAAAGTTTTTCATCATATCAAACGCTTTTGCGGAAGATACGATTGTCGCGTTCGGGTACGCGTCCATAAAGGTCGTGATGTTCGCGCTGTGGTCGGGCTCCATATGCTGAACAACAAGGTAATCCGGTGTTCTGCCAGCCAGTGCGTCCTTTAT
>JAFQYK010000265.1 GCA_017406485.1 Clostridia bacterium | reverse complement strand
TTAATATACGCTTTCTCATACGCAGATTGTTCGGGGTGACCTCCAAAAGTTCGTCATCCGCAATAAATTCAAGGCACTGCTCAAGGCTCATATCCTTTGCCGGTGTGAGCTTCAGCGCGTCATCGCTGCCCGAAGCGCGTGTATTTGTCGCGTGTTTTTTCTTGCAGACGTTTACCGTTATATCCTCTAAGCGCGAACTCTCGCCCACTATCATACCCTCGTATACATCAACACCTGCGCCTACAAACAACGTGCCGCGCTCCTGTGCGTTGAAAAGTCCATAAGTGATTGTTGTACCGTTCTCCCACGCGATAAGCACGCCGCGGCTTCTGCCCTGGAAATCGCCCTTGTACGGCTCGTACTTTTCAAGTATACTGTTAATAATACCTGTACCCTTTGTGGCGGTCAGAAGCTCGCTTCTGTAGCCGATAAGTCCGCGTGACGGAATTAGAAATTCAAGACGTGTATATCCCTGCGCCGTCGGCTCCATATTTGTCATTTCACCCTTGCGCTGTATAACACCGTCCATTACCGTACCGGTGTACTCGTCCGGCACGTCAACGGTCAGACGCTCGATAGGCTCGCACTTTACGCCGTCAATCATTTTATATATAACAACCGGATTTGAAACCTGGAACTCATAACCCTCGCGGCGCATATTCTCGATAAGCACTGACAAATGCAGCTCGCCACGGCCTGAAACGATAAAACTTTCCGTTGAGTCCGTTTCCTCAACGCGCAGAGCAACGTTTGAGTCAAGCTCGCGGAAAAGGCGGTCACGCAAATGTCTTGACGTTACAAACTTACCGTCCTGACCTGCAAACGGGCTGTCGTTTACGCTGAAAGTCATTGACAGTACAGGATCGTCTATCTTTACAAACGGCAACGCTTCGGGTGTGTTTGTATCGCATATCGTTTCACCTATGTTTATGTCCGCAATACCCGAAATCGCGACAACATCACCCGCACCCACCTCGTCTGTTACGGCTTTTTTCAGTCCGTCAAAGGTGTAGAGCTTTGTTGCCTTTGCGTGTGCGATTTTGCCGTCCTGTTTGCATATTGAAAGCGGCATATTGGTTGTAATCCTGCCGCGCTGTATCTTGCCTACGGCTATTCTGCCCGTGTACTCGTCATAGTCAATATTTGAAACGAGCATCTGGAACGGTGCGTCGTCCTCACATTCAGGGCAAGGAATGTAGTCTACTATTAAGTCAAATAAAGCTGTCAAGTCCTTGTTCGGCTGTTCAGGATTGTACTCGGCTGTCGCCCAGCCGTCACGGCCGGAGGCATAGATAACCGGCGTGTCAATCTGTTCTTCGGTTGCGCCCAAATCTATAAAGAGGTCAAGTACCTCGTTTACAACCTCATAAGGACGCGCGTTAGGTCTGTCAACCTTATTTACGACTATGACCGGCTTTAAATCAAGCGCAAGCGCCTTTGACAAAACAAACCTCGTCTGCGGCATACAGCCCTCGAATGCGTCAACGAGAAGCAAAACGCCGTCAACCATTTCAAGACCGCGCTCCACCTCGCCGCCGAAGTCGGCGTGTCCCGGCGTGTCTATTATATTTATCTTAACGCCCTTGTACATAAGCGACGTGTTCTTTGCAAGAATTGTTATTCCGCGCTCCTTTTCAAGGTCGTTTGAGTCCATAACCCTTTCGTCCACCTGCTCGTTCTCTCGGAAGGTGCCGCTCTGCGCGAGCATTGCATCGACAAGCGTTGTCTTACCGTGGTCAACGTGGGCAATTATTGCGATATTTCTTATATTTTCTCTTTCCGTCATTTAATTGTATCTCCTTGCTTACCTGAAATTACCGTATAATTTTACACTTTATGTTTGATTTTGTCAACCGTTCGAGGCAAAGTGTTGCATAACGCAAAATATGCGGCTTTTAAGCCGCATATTTTAGTTTAATATGTCTTATTAATATTAGCTTTTAACAAATTCAAATCAAACAGATTTACATTGTCATCGCCATTCAAATCAGTTAAGGCAAATTCATTAGGATTTGTTGCCTTTCTGCCGGGATGGTTAAACATTTCTATAAGGCGCGAACGGTCGGGAATTTTTATGTATCCGTCACTGTTGATATCGCCAACAAGAAGAGTTATCTCGTGCGGAAGTGCGTACGTTTCTGTTGCATCAAACGGAATATCTGTAGTCTCAATATACGTCAAATGTACATTTTTCTTGACTACTATTGTAAATTCTCCCTTGCCTTCAACCTCAACCGCATATACATATTTTACCTTGCCGTCAGGATATATAACGCGTCCTGTTATTGCACCTTCAAACACCTCAGAATCTTTTTTATATGCATAGACTACCGGATCATTTTTTGGGTTATAAGCATTTATAACAACTTGCAATTTTAAGCTACCCGTTAAATCTGATCCAAATACAAACCCTATGTCTATCCATTCGTCATCTTCATACGCTCTGCCCTGATAATATCCAACCGGAGCACCGTTTTCTATTTCTGTTGATGTTGAATTTCGCCAAATCTCACGGTTTAGGGATATATCATAATCTTCATCAGTTTGCGTAAACATCTCCGTTTTCGAAATATCCGTAGTCATCCAGTCAAGAAGCTCAAACGGTGTATCTCCCCAACTTCTGGCTGTTGCTTTGTCTATATTCGTCATTGTAAAGCTACCGAGTTTAAATTCTGTCCAGTCATTTATCTCCGTTTCATTTAATCCCCATTGTAGTACAATTTGATGTGAGTTTTTAAATGTGTCCGAAGCATTTTTCAGCGGTACGGCCTCAAGTTCTTCAAAATTTGATGTATCTACCGTCAATCCGCTGCTTGGTACCGGTACCGTTTCGCCATATTTCATTCCAAATGTTCCGGCTGCAATATATACTTTGGTATTGAGGTAGACATCCACAGTGTATGTTTGATCTTGTTCACTGTATGTACCTTTAACAATATAATACGCTTTAGTTTCATCGTTTGCTTCTGCGCCAAACGCAAAGAACGCAACAACGAAAAGTATTATAGTTATTATAGCATATTTTCTGATACCCATAAATCCCCACCTCTTATTTTACCAATCCGAATAAGAATACAGCCGTTTCAGCTCTTGTTGTATTCGCCTTCGGATTTATATTAAAATCCGTGTCTCCGTGTACCACACCTGCTGAAACAAGATATTTTACACCGGCAAGTGCATAGTCGGAGATATTTTTGTAATCCTTAAAAGTTGTTATATCCGCCTCGTCAACTTCTTCTACTTTATTTAGCTTCATCAATGCCCGATATGTCATTATCATCATATCCTGCCTTGAGATACTATCTTCAGGTTTAAAATGTGTTTCGTCAATACCCGAAATAATACCGAGCGACTTTGCTTTAGAAACATCGGAATAATAATATTTATCTTCCGATACATCCTCAAATGTCTCTGTAATTTCTGTGTCAAGCTTATACAGTTTCACAAGCAACATTACAAAGTCGGCGCGGCGTATACTCAAATGCGGCGAATATGTATTTGCGCTTGTACCGCTTATCACACCATCATCAGCAAGCGTGTTTATCGAATTTTGCGCCCAAGGCACATCATCTATATCGATAAATCTCTGTTTTTTTTCATTATTTGCGTTATCAGATATTGTCGATGGTTCTGCCGTAGCTGTAGGCACTGTTACTGCTCCGGTTGTTCCTCCTCCTCCGCTGCCGGAATTTCCGGATTCGGATGTGCTTGTCCTGCCACTACTGCTACGGTGATTTTTGACTGCTATTTCTTCCTCCTGACCATTGTTTGGATTTTGAGGAATCTCATCCGCCGCTTTTACAGTCACGGTGAATACCTTTTCTAAAGAGATATCACCGTATGAAACTGTTGCTGTTAGTGTGACATTGGTGTCTTCGACTTGTCTTACTACACCACCATATGGTGTCACAACCGCCGGGAGTGAGCTTGTCCAATTTATTGGAATTCCTTCAGTTCCTACGGTAGGAAGCGTCAATTTCATTGTTACGCTTTTCTCACTATCACCATTGGCATAGCCAATCTCCAGCGTGTCTACTATGCGTTGTATCAGCGCCTCCGCCCCTTCTATTGGTACTTCAACATTTATAGGAGCCGGTGAATTCTCAGGAATTTCATCATTGTCTTCCGGATCTTCGGTATTCTCAACCTCAGTTGCCTTTCCTGTTCCCTTTACAAGGACACTGAACGTCTTAGTCTCATATACCGTTCCTCTTATGATATCAGCCGTTAGCGTAACCCACATATCATATTGCTGACGTTTGACAACGCCACCCGAAGATATAACACTCTCATTATTTGATGACCAGGAAATTATGCTGCCGGCACTGCCGCATTCCGGAAGAGTTAAATTAGTTGTCACATTTTCATCATAGTCACCTGGAGCATACACTATTTCAAGATTTGCTTTGTCCTGAGAGACGACCTCCTTATTCTTCTGCTCTGCAGTTAAACGGCTTTTTACGATAACGTCAAACGACTTTGTCGCCAAAGAACCATTTACATTAACCGTTGCAGTAAGTCTTACCGGTATGTCATCCTCTCCGCGTTTGACTGCGCCATACTCGCTCACTGCTTGGTTATCCGATGCCCAAGTTATTGTACCATACTCATTTTCAGTGGGCAGTATTATGTCATTTGTAACACTCTTTGAACTGTCACCCTCCGCATATCCTATATCAATAGAATTTGCAATATCTAATGCTATTTCGCTATAGCTACGCAGTGTGACATTAAATACAGAGTCTTCTTCACCTACAATATAATAACCTGATTTAATTTCATAGCCATCAGTTGAAACTCTATAAAAATACGTTTCTGACTGCATATCGAAGTCAGCATAACCGTCTGTATCAGTAGTACTTTCAATTCCGCCCAGCATTGCCGATGCGATAAGCGGCTGTCCTGCAGAGTTTCTGACATTCATTCTGACTCTATGCGTTATAATCGGGACATAGTCGCAGTTATAATAATCAAAAACCAATCCTGCAATAAATCTTTCATCCACCGCTGTGTTACGATACGCTACAAGAGCATCATTTTCATTTGAAATAATTTCGCTGCTTGAATCCCAACCGTCAACCATAGTTTCATTGACGTAATAAAGGCCAAGCGTGTTCCTTGAAAAATCAGCTTCCGATTGCCCCTCCTTAAAATTAAAAGTGAGTGTCGCAATCAGCTTATCTCCCGTCGTGGCATTCAAACCGGTAATTCTTGTAGAATACCAAGCGAACATCGCATAACCGTTGCCTAACAGCACCGAATCATCGTGTCCTTCATTTGTAACTGTAACGCCCGAAGCCTGCTTTACAGCCTTATCAAGTGCTGAATCATCCGCAATCTCCAAAACATTTTTATCATATGCAAGCGCAAATCTTCCGCCGTAGGAATGTGTATTCTGCAAGTACACCTCTACCTTAAAACTACCGCCGGACACTTCACCTTTTACAAGGTAACCGGGCTTGCCGTCAGCAGAGGCACTTGGCATAACAATTATGCCAAGTACAATACATATGGAAAGAATATTACATAGTATTTTGCGTATTCTCAATACTGCCACGCCCCTTCTCAATTATGAGTTTGGTATTACAGTAATCATATTTGAACCATTCTCACAGAAATCTGAATATGATTGCTTAATCATCTGCTTACCGAAGTTCTTCAAAACATATGTTATATCACGAACCTCAACCAAACCATTATTATCTACATCTGCTCTGTTGAATATAGTTTCGCTGACACCTGCACGCATACCGCTTTTAACGTTAGCTGCATCGTTGAGCGCGATAGTTGTGCCTGTTTCAGTTGAACCAACATATGTCACAACCGTTTTACCTTCACCGAAATTCGAGCTCACAGACGGGTCAAATTCGTAGTCAGTGATTACGTATGTAATATAGCCCGGCTTTGTAACATAAACATTCCATTCGCCCGCAGGTAAGTCAACCGTGAAAGTAGCATCTTTTCTCTTTGCTGTCGTGGTCGTTACATATTTAGCAACTTTAAGGTTTTCGTTACCATTGCTGTCAAGACGCACAAATGTCAGTGTGGCACCGGTTTTCGGATCAGTTTGGGTAATATTTGAATTCTGGCTCAAATCAACCTTACCGCTAACAGGGTAAGCCTTTTCAACAAAATTCGCGCCAACGGCTATACTCTCGGTTACACTGTCAAATCTATAAGTATTATTCTTATCAAGAGTATCGAAATTATATTTCTCGCCGCTCGACAAATCGTTGTACGGAGAAACCGTTACGCCGCCTGCCATCCAACTGCCTTTGGTTATCGCTGCAAGATTAAATTCTAAGCTGTCATACATTCTTACAATCTGAATACCTGCCGGAGAAATGCTTCCCTCTCCTACATTCACATAAGACTTCACAAACAGTGTAGGCGAAGCGTCCGCTTTAGCGTTTCTGAATGTCACATACACGGTAACGTTCTTCTTAGCGGCCTTATTAACAGTGTAAGCTCCTCCGTTAGCGCTCATTGTTATATTATACTGTTCTCCGTCCAGTTCTTTTACAACACTGTCAAGCACATAATTATCATTTTCCGGAGTAGTGTTGAATACTACGCTATCCTTATTAAGGAAGGTGTGTTTTGTATTTGTGAGACCGGTCATATTATCCGGACTTGTCACATTTACTTCACCATACTCGCCGACAACAAGCGTTATAAGCGAATCAGAACTCGGCGTTTCACCATCCCAGAAAAGAACCGCAATACTGTTGTCCGAATTAACACTTCCAAACGAATATGAGAACTCGTGCAAATCAGCGTATCCGTCAATCTCAATTCCGTTTATATAAACCTTCTCGACAATATAATTCTCCTCGTCGCCGGTAAATGTAAACGTACCTGTTAAATGATTTGATGGAGTCTCACCGTCTTTTTTGATAGTTTTCGCTGCGATAGATTCAACATCATTTACTTCCATACCGGTGGTGTCGGTAATCTGTGGAACCGAACCGTCCGGAGTAGCTGCATATGTTACGTGGCCTAACCCGTTTGTCATACCTTCTACTGTGTATTCTAATTCTTCAACCTCGAAATCATTGAAATTGATTACTATATTGAAGCTTCTGTAGCCCTCAGCCGTATCGGGTTGAGCTCCGTTCCAGTCCTCGTAGCCGCTGTTTGCCGTGTTTTTCAACGTGCCAAGTTCTACAGCCGACAATTCGCGCTGGTCAAGATTTTCACCTTTCAGAGTGAACACACCCGTGTCCGAATCAGCCGTTATATCCGAGACCTTTTTAAGTACGGTCACGCCGTCTGTATCATATATAATTACTTCCGCGGTTGACGGATAATCGGTAATCTTAAATCCTCTTGCGCTTCTTGCGCGGAACTCAAAGTCGCGTCCGTTATACGCATACCTTCCGCCACTGTAATAATTATCGGGAGCGATTTCAAGATACTGCTTATCCTCAGCGCCGACTACGGCAGCGTGATATATCTTTTTATCAAGATAAACAGTCTCATCTGTTACCTTTCCCGTTTTTGCGTGTACAACAGGACGGTCTGTAAGAAATTCCGAAAGAGGAACCGGCCAATATCCCGCCATAGACGCAGTATAGTTAAAGTCTGTTGTATCATTGCCGGCAGTATTGGCAGCGAAAGTCGCCTCACCGTTTTCGTCTGTTCCCTTAGTGTCCAAATTTGAATAGCTGGTATCAAACAGGCTTATGTTCAGGTTCTGCAGAGGAGAATTATCATCTCTGTCTAAAGCGTGGAAACGTATGACTGAATTATTTATCGGTATCTCATAGTTGATTAATGTCATAATATCAGCCGTTATCTGCCGCATTGAATCGCCATCCGGAACGTTATTCTCCGCCTGGAAGAAACCGCCCAAATCAGTACCGTTGACAATCGCCCGGCTTGCTTCAAGTCTGCCCTCGCCAAGAGAAAGAATATCGTTTTCATCATCGCAATAACGCCAGTACTGCGATGAAACGTCCACATAGTCTGACGGCGCGGTCTTCATATAATCCTTATATGCCGCTGTATCCTGCCAGGGCATAACGCCAAAAGTATCATAAGTTATAAGGTCGGAATCACCTACCAGCGTAAAGGTAATTGTCGCGATATGCTGATCTATAACTTCGGCTTCAAGACCATCAGGATATACATCGGTCGTTTTCCAGGAGAATACATAATAGCCGTTGTTATTCCAGGTCTTGCCATACATCGCTTCGGGAGTTGTGTCAAGCTCAATCGCCTCATCAAGCACAACATCACTTACACCAAGCGAGAACAGGCTCGTATCATACTTAATACCGAAAGCGCCCTTGGTAGGCTTAACTCCGACAATTGTAACGTCCGCGGTATATTGGTTAGTATCGTCTACCCTGTTTATGGTTACCTTATACTTAGGCTCGTTTATTTCAGTGACTGTCAAAACCGGCGAACCTGTTATTTCCGTTTCGTGGTTTTCGTCCTCATAAAATGTAATAGTTCCGTCTGTGGAAACAGTGGCATAAATTGTATCATTGGTCGAATATCCGGCAGTGGCGGATTTAAATATATAATCACCCGCCGCAAGTTCCGCGCCGCCGCCGGAGCTGACAAGAACTCTGTTACCGCCGTGTTCCTCCTCCCATGCGTACGCGCCGCCTACAGTAGTGCGGACTGCAACTACACGTGCGTTTTCAGGCGTCTCACCGGTATCGGTCTGTACTGTCGGAACGGTGTAGGTCTGACGTACCGGAACAAGTCTTAAAGTCGCAGTGTTGCTGTTATTTGCCGCATACTCAACGCTGAATTCCTTGGTTTGGAAATTATCCCTTGAAACCGTCACGTTATGCTCGCCGACAGTCATCGTCACGCTTACCGTGCCGTCTGCTGCGGTTGTGTTTCCGTCGGGGAACTCGTGCCAATCTTCTATCTGAAGCTCAGCGCCCTCCAAAGGCTCGTAGGTATCAGCGTTCTGAACGGTTATAACGCCCGACCTCGGAGTTTCGTCCGATTCGGTTATGGTCGTATGCAGGTTGAGTCTTACGCCGGGAAGCTCGGAATCATATGCCGCTGCGGGGAATGACGACTTAACCGCCGTAAAATCATAGAATGATGCGTTATCAGCCGAATCATATGTATAATGTGCGCCGTAATCCGTATCGGTAACCGGGCAGACAGTCGGATCATCCCATTCCCATCCGTCCGTTATGGCAACGTCTCCAAGCGTCCTCGTTCTGCTGTACGGTACCGAGCCGCCTATAACCTCCGGAACGGGAACGTGCTTAAGGGCGTGGATGGTAAATGTAGCGTCAAAGCTGTCCATAAGCCCTGTCGGGTCGTCGCCGTGAAGGGTAACGGTGTAGTCGCCCTTTAAAATACCTGCAGCAACCGACATGACGTCGCCGCTTACAGAAGCAACATCATCGCCGGCTGTTACAGTATATGTAAACTTACCCGCGCTGGACTTGCCGCTGCTCAGCGCGATATAGTTAGGCAGATTTATCGGCGTTGTCGTATCCTTCTCAGCCTGAACGGTTATTATAGCATTATTGCCGGTCGGAACTATCGCATAAGGCTTTTCAACGCCCTCGCTGCCGGCGGTGTTATAGAGAACAGGTCTTCCGAGCGAGCTGCTCATCGTCCATACATCGCCGAAGTTCCAGCCGGAGAAATTGCTCTCGTTTCCGAAGGAGCTTGTTGTAAGGTTCGCGCAGTTGCCGCTTGCGGCGTCGCCCGATGCAAGCGTTTTTGAATTCGACGCGCGGCCGTTGTTGTTCGAGAACGCTCTGTTTACGGCGGAGGTGTTATAGAAGTATGAATTCGTTACCGTCGCCGAGTTTCCGAGCGCGCAGACAAGACCGTAGGTCCAGCCGCTGTGTACGGTGGGATATGAAACACCAAGTGAGCCGTTAAAGCGGTAGGAATGGTACTCTGCGTCAAATTTATAATTAGTCACACGGAAATTTCGCCGATCGGTGCCTTCATTCCTCCAATCCTGGTTA
>JAFQYK010000264.1 GCA_017406485.1 Clostridia bacterium | reverse complement strand
GCAAGTAGCTCACTGCGAATAGCTGCCAAAGCAAACTGCTCAAAGGTCATACCATTATACTTGAAAAAGCCTGCTGCGGCAAAGGGCGCGGCTATGATAATACATAGCCACGACACCATTTCCTTACCGACTAAATCACGCAAGCCAAAATATGTGCCGACCGCTGCGCCGACAGCCAATGCCGAGCATACAAACTGACGCATTGATAATCCGAAAAACATACTTTCCTTATAATCCTTGATTTCCTTGTTTATCTTAATCTCCATTTTACCCTCCTTATCTTTCGGGCGCGTCACGCTTTGGTGCTTTCGGCTGTAAGTCCATAACCTTGCGTCCGTCCAAAGGCTTTATTGCGTATATCCTGTTCGCCGCTTCAAACGCCTTTCTGATAAGCGGACGCTGCCACGCACCCGATTTATTCGCCCATATAAAGCCATTCTGCTTTAGGGCATTGCGTATTTCCTCCGACGGTTTTTTGTTAAACATAAGCTGAAGGCGGTTATTTGCAAGATTGACGATAGCTTCGCCGCCCTCAAACTGCCAACCTTGAAATAAGGTGTGCGGCTCGTTCATTACCCTGTCGATATTCTTATGTATGCGTTCTGCGCTTTTGCGGTTGTCGATTCTGAAATTCTCATAAGGTGTTGTCTGTTCACCGCCCACATAAGCGTCAACCTTGAAAGCCTGTTCCTCCGTCAAGTCCTCAAAGCCTTTCATCGTTCCGTGTTCTTCGTAATACGCATCTGCTCTCTGCATATATTTGTTTCTGTCGTTGAGATGCGCTAAATTCTCCGTTAAAAGCTGCACCGCGTTCGGGTCATTGCTTCTTATTACACTATTCCAAGCCATTTTTAATTCCTCCATTCATAATTTACTGCTTATTCCGTCTGGGAAAATGCTCTATGCAGAGTGCCGTTCTGAAAGGCGCAGTCGTACTCAATGTACTTCAAGCCTTGAAGCTTTACACTTGCACGGCAAGTGTTACGGGTGCTATGCGACGAGCATTTTTTCAGATTTATGTTCCTAACATTTCTTTTACTATCCTGTCCGCGCCCTTTACCAAGCCAACAAGAATTAACATATTGAATATGACCTCACCTATGTACTGCCATATCATTGTTACCGTTGTTACGCTTTCATCCAAAACGGGTGCGCTTGCGCTTGAGAAAGCGTTAAAGATTAGGCAAGCAAGCACAATTACCGCACCCTCCAAACATACTCCGACATACGATTTAATAAAGGTTTTACCCATCTGTGATGTGCCTTCGCCTGCAAAGGACGATAGCGGAACGGGCGCAAGAGCCGTATACATATACAGCTTGAAAAATCGCCCATACACTGTCATTATCATTGTGAACGACACAATGGTAATAAAGAGTGAGCCGAGAATAGTCACAAGCCATAGTGGGATAGACGCCCAAAAGCCTGCTTCCTCTACGGCTGTTTCAATCGCTGACGGCAGTGTGACCGCCGCACCGCTGATACCGCCCAAGCTGCCCGCGATGCTGTCAACCACACCGCCGCATATCGTGTAAAGTGTTGTCATTATATCAAGCGCGTATGTAATAGCTACCTTTGCAGCCACAATGCGTATAATGTGCTTTAAGGAATATTCGGGACGCTGAAAGTCACGAAACGACGCTGTG
>JAFQYK010000263.1 GCA_017406485.1 Clostridia bacterium | reverse complement strand
ATGGACGACGACATAAAGATTGAGTATTTTGCGGTATCGCTTCCGGACTTCCTTATCTACGAGGCCGACCTGAATAAAAAGAACAAGGTTCACTGCCTCTATATGGCAGCTCTCGGCTGCCTCGGGAAAGGCGATACGGCAAAGGCGAAGGAATACGCCGAAAAGGGACTTGAACTCAACAAGTGCCACGCCGGACTTATGGATATAGTAAGATAGACGGAATACTAAAAAGGGACTTTAACAGTCCCTTTTTTGTCTCATAGTGAAAAAAATGAAGATAAGAGAGATTTTGCACAAAAAAAGGGCGTTTTTTGTTATACAATGTCAATAGAAAGTAAAACAATAATGTGATATAATACACAAGATTAGAATGTTTGACATAATGGAGAAAAAAATGAGCAGAAAAAGACAACCGATACCCGAAGAAGGAATATATGACGCCAGACAACTTGGTATGCCGAGAATGTTACTTTTGGGCTTGCAGCATATGTTTGCGATGTTTGGAGCAACTATACTTGTACCTGCATTGACCGGACTCAGCGTAAGTGCGACGCTTTTGTTTGCAGGCTTGGGAACGCTTCTTTTCCATCTTGTTTCAAAACGTAAAGTTCCTGCTTTTTTGGGCGCATCTTTTGCTTTTCTGGGCGGCTATTTTGCCGTTGAGGGATGGGCAAAAGCGGCTGGAATTACAGACAGTGCATCGCTTTTGCCTTATGCATGTTTCGGAGTTGCATGTGCCGGTGTGCTCTATCTTATAATGGCGGCGCTAATAAAGGCATTTGGTACGAACAGGGTAATGAGGTTTTTCCCGCCCGTTGTAACCGGTCCTATCATAATTGCCATAGGTCTTTGCCTTGCGTCTTCGGCAGTAAACAGTTGTGAAACAAATTGGCTGATAGCCGCTGTTGCGATTGCTATAGTTGTGGTTTGCAATATATTTGGCAAAGGTATGGTAAAGATTATACCGATTATGCTCGGAGTTATCGGTTCAACATTACTGGCGGTCATATTGCATTTAACGGGAGCGGCACAGATATTTGAGCCTGAAGGACTGGAGGTATTAAATAATGCCGCCTGGATTGGACTGCCGTTCCGGATGAAGGATACGGTATTCTCAATATTCGGCAATAATTTTGATCCCGGTCTTTTGATAACAGCGATTATTACTATTGCACCCATCTCGTTTGCGACCATCGTTGAGCATATAGGCGATATATCAGCTATTTCCTCAACCACCGGTCAGAATTACATAGAGGATCCCGGACTTAACAGAACGCTTTTGGGAGATGGACTTGCAACCATTCTGGCTTCATTGTTCGGAGCTCCGGCCAACACCACTTATGGAGAAAATACCGGTGTCCTTACAATCTCAAAGGTATATGATCCGAGAGTTATACGCATAGCGGCAGCGTTTGCTATATTATTTTCATTTTCGCCAAAGTTCGCTGCGCTTATAGGACTTATGCCGACAGCGACCATAGGCGGTATTTCTCTCATATTGTATGGAATGATTTCCGCTGTAGGTGTCAGAAATCTGGTTGAAACACAGACTGATTTTACAAAGAGCAGAAATGTTGTTATTACCGCACTTATCATAGGCCTCGCGGTAGGTATCAACTATTCAGCCTCCGGCGCGCTCAATATTACCATAGGTTCGGTAACGATCGGATTTACCGGCCTTGCAGTCGGCGCGCTTGTAGGTATATTGCTAAACGCGGTGCTGCCGGATAAGGAGTGGCAGTTCCGTGAGAAGATAAAAAATGTACACAAAATGAATATAAAGGAGAATAAAGATGAGCGTAACAGTAATTGACCACCCACTAATTAAGCATAAGACAACAATTATGCGTATGGCTGAGACAAGCTGCAAGGAATTCCGCGAGCTTGCTGACGAGATAACAATGATAATGTGCTATGAGGCATTCAAGGACGTTGAGCTTAAAGAGGTTGAGATTGAAACGCCTGTCGCAAAAACAAAGGCGCAGGTAATGGCAGGTTTAAAACTTGCGGTCGTTCCTATTTTAAGAGCAGGTCTTGGTATGATGAGCGGCGTTTTGAAGATAATCCCTTCTGCGACGGTAGGCCACATTGGAATGTCGCGTGACGAGGAAAGCTTAGAGCCTGTAGAGTACTACTGCAAGCTCCCGTCGGATATAGAAAACAGGCTTGTCGTTCTCGTCGATCCTATGCTTGCAACCGGCGGCAGCGCGATTGACGCTATTGACAGAATGAAGGAGCGCGGCGCAAAGCGCATAAAGTTCCTTTGCCTTTTTGCCGCGCCGGAGGGAATAGAAGCTATAGAAAAGGCTCACCCGGATGTTGAGGTGTATATCGCCAACGTTGATAAGTGCCTTAACGAAAAGGGCTATATCGTTCCGGGCGTAGGCGACGCGGGCGACAGAATTTTCGGTACTCTTTAAGATTTACAAATGCATACAGGGAAGTTATTTCGCTAAAGGCGTTATAGCTTCCTTTTTTGTTTGACATTAAGCGAAAAATAGTATATAATGTAAACTGGCAAAATTTTTGGGAGGAATTGTTTTGGATTTTGTTGCAATAGATTTTGAAACTGCAACCTCGCATTATACAAGCGTATGCTCTCTTGGCATATGTGTGGTTGAAGATAATGAAATCAAGGACAGAATAGAAATACTCATAAAACCCGACCCGTTTGAGTTTAATGACTACAATATAAAAATACACGGCATAACGCCGGATATGGTTTATAATAAACCGACATTTGACGAGTACTGGCCAAAGATAAAGCCGTATCTGGACGGTAAAACGGTAATAGCGCATAACGCGGATTTCGATGTCGGAGTGCTGTGCGCAACTCTGGAGCATTTTAACATACCGCGCCCGACGTTTGAATATTTATGTACGGTAAAGCTATCACAAAAGGCATACCCGGAGCTTTCACGGCACCGCTTAAACAAGCTCTGTGACGCGCTCGGAATAAAATTCCATCACCACCGCGCTTATGATGACGCCTACGCCTGCGCGGCTGTTATGCTTCGTATACTTGAGGACTACAGCCTTTTAACCCTTGCCGAGGTTGAGGAGTGCTTTGAGGTTGGCATAGGTCACCTTACGCCCGACTCACACCTGAAATTCAGCAAGAACAAGAAGAAAAAAGCAGGCTCACGAATAAAATAAGAAATTACGTATCAGGAGGTATATAATATGAATGTCGTTGAAATTTTCGGAAGCAAGGTATTTAATCTTCCGACAATGAAGGAAAGGCTGCCGAAGGATATTTACAAATCGCTTGTAAAGACTATAAACGACGGCTCCAAGCTTGACCTTAACGTTGCAAACGCCGTTGCTCACGCTATGAAGGAGTGGGCGCTTGAAAACGGCTGCACACACTACACCCACTGGTTCCAGCCTATGACCGGACTTACGGCGGAGAAGCACGACTCCTTTATCCAGCCGACAGACGACAGGACGGTTGTAATGGAATTTTCCGGCAAGGAGCTTGTTATGGGTGAGCCGGACGCGTCCTCGTTCCCGTCAGGCGGACTACGCGCAACCTTTGAGGCGCGCGGCTATACCGCGTGGGATCCGACCTCGTTTGCGTTCATAAAGGGTACAACGCTTTACATACCGACCTCCTTTGTATCATATACAGGCGAGGTTCTTGATAAAAAGACTCCGCTTTTAAAGTCTGACGTTGCAATCGAAAAGGCGGCTAAGAGGGTTTTGGCGCTTTTCGGTAAGCACCCGAAACGCGTTGTCGCGTACGTTGGCCCCGAACAGGAGTATTTCCTTGTTGATAAGAACCTCCGCAACAAGCGTAAAGACTTGCTTTTAACCGGCAGAACTCTGTTTGGAGCAAAGCCGGCAAAGGGTCAGGAAATGGATGACCATTATTTCGGACAGATAAAGGAAAGAGTGGCCGCGTTTATGAGCGAGGTTGACGAAGAATTGTGGAAGCTCGGTGTGCTTGCCAAGACTAAGCATAACGAGGTTGCACCCGCGCAGCACGAGATTGCGCCAATATTCTCAACGACAAATATCTCCACAGACCACAACCAGCTCACAATGGAGATTTTAAAGACGGTTGCCGAGCATCACGACCTTTACTGTCTGCTTCACGAAAAGCCTTACGAGGGTATTAACGGCAGCGGTAAGCATAATAACTGGTCCTTAGGCACCTCTGATGGCGAGCTTCTGTTTAAGCCGGGTGACAAGCCGGAGGAGAATTTGCAGTTTCTTGTGTTCCTTGCGGCAGTTATCAAGGCTGTTGATGATTATGCCGACATTCTGCGCGCTTCCGTAGCTACGGCCGGAAACGACCACCGCCTTGGCGCGAATGAAGCGCCGCCGGCTATTATTTCAATGTACTTAGGCGACCAGCTTGCGGCAGTTGTTGACCGCTTGAAGAAGCATAAGTCTGTCAAATCAGTAAGCGGTGAACAGATTGAAACGGGTGTTGACGCGCTTCCGGATATTAAGAAGGATACCACAGACCGTAACAGAACCTCACCGTTTGCCTTTACGGGTAACCGTTTCGAGTTCCGCGCTCCAGGTTCAAGACAGTCTGTCGCAGGTATAAATATCGTAATAAATACAATAGTTGCCGAAACACTCACAGAGATAGCAGATGAACTTGAGGGCAGCAAGGACTTTAAAAATGACGCGTTTGAGCTGGCGACGAGAATATTCGCCGAGCACGACAGAATTATCTTCAACGGTAACGGCTACAGTGACGAGTGGGTTAAGGAAGCGGAAAGACGCGGCCTTGACAACCTCAAAACCACCCCTGAAGCGCTTCCGCGATTTGTGTCACAGAAATCAATCGATGTGTTCACCAAGCAGGAGGTACTCACAGAAATCGAGGTAAAGACGCGCGGTGAGATTATGATGGAGGAGTATAACAACACGCTCCACTTTGAAATGCTCACAATGCTTGAAATGGCAAAGCAGGAGATACTGCCGGCGTGCCTTAAATATACAAAGTTCGTTACTGACGACATTGCTTCAAAGAAAGCGATTGGTCTTGACGCGCCGAATGAAACGGACAGAGCAAGAACGCTTACATCTCTGACCGAAGAGCTTATCACAAGAATAGATACGCTTGATAAAGCAAGTGAAAAGGTTGGCGGTGAAGATGCGTATGCTATAGGTATGTATTATAAGGATACCGTAGTTCCCGCAATGGACGCGCTTCGCGAAACAGCTGACACTCTTGAAACAATGGTTTCAAAGGAATATTGGCCGTTCCCGACATATACCGACCTTCTCTACTACGTATAAGGAATATTAAGGACTGCATAGCAGTCCTTTTTTCTTGCAAAATCTTGTATTTTGTGATAGAATAACGCAGACACTACCATCGGAGGATGATAGTGTGAAAGAACGTAGTTCTTTCGCATCTGTGCGGCTTTGCTGTGCAAAGCACGCTAGTCCTTGGACGAAGTGAAAGGATGGCTGAATTATATGAAAAATCTACGCGGAGGCATAATGCTTTTGATTGCCGCAATTATATGGGGAACGGCGTTCGTCGCGCAAAGCAAGGGCGCGCAGCTTGTTGAGCCGTTCACGTATAACTCGCTTCGTATGTTCATAGGCGGCATTGTGCTTATTCCGGTTATTGCGATATTTAAAAAGACAGGGATTATACCAAGACGAAGCAGGGATGAAAAAAAACAGATTTTAAAAACCACTTTTATAGCCGGCATATGCTGCGGCGCGGTGCTGTTTACGGCAAGCTCCCTGCAGCAGATAGCAATGAAAACCACCTCAGCGGGCAAGGCGGGCTTTATCACCACGCTCTATATCGTTCTTGTGCCGGTCATAAAGCTCCTTATAATGCGCGAGAAAACATCGCTCAAGGTGTGGCTGTGCCTTGTGCTTGCGGTGTGCGGCTTTTTCCTGCTTTGCGTAAACGAGGGATTTTCGATTGCCTACGGTGATCTCCTGATGCTCGCATGCGCTGTATTCTTCGCATTGCACATTATAGTTATTGACTATTTTCTCAGAAAAAATGTTGAAGCCGTACCGATGGCGTGCATACAGTTTTTTGTATCGGGCGTAATGGCTGCGGTTATGATGCTTATATTTGAGCATCCGAATCCGGAAAATATATGGGCGGCAAAGGGAACGATACTCTATATGGGTCTTATGTCAAGCGGTATAGCGTATACCGCGCAGATTATCGGACAGCAGTACACCGAGCCGACGCTTGCCACGCTTATAATGAGTCTTGAATCAGTATTCGCCGCACTTTCCGGCTGGGTAATACTCGGACAGGCGCTTAGTGTAAAGGAGCTTACAGGCTGCGTGCTTGTATTTGCGGCGGTGATATTCGCGCAATTAAAAATACCATTTTTCGGTAAAAATAAAGCCGCATAAATTGACACAAAACGCTAAACGTTATATAATATTATAAAAGGAGCTGATAAAATGCGGATAGGAATAATAGGCGCGATGGATATTGAGGTTCAGGT
>JAFQYK010000262.1 GCA_017406485.1 Clostridia bacterium | reverse complement strand
TACCGTATGCGAATATGGCGAGAATAGTCAGAGGTATTGCGCTTGGATTTTCAATATTACTTCCTGCACTGTATTTGGCGGTTACACTTTTTCACCAGGAAATAATTCCGACATATCTCTTATATTCAATCGCGGCAGCAAGGGAAAGCGTACCATTTCCGAGTGTGATTGAACTGTTTTTAATGGATCTGTCCTTTGAAATGATACGCGAGGCGGGACTGAGAATGCCCGGTCCTGTCGGTTCAACGCTCGGAATAGTCGGCGGTCTTATATTGGGTCAGGCGGCGGTAAGCGCAAAAATTGTAAGCCCGATTATGATTATAGTTATAGCGATA
Organism: Clostridia bacterium; assembly: GCA_017406485.1. Taxonomy (GTDB): domain Bacteria; phylum Bacillota; class Clostridia; order UBA1381; family UBA1381; genus Hominilimicola. The sequence goes on along the minus strand of JAFQYK010000262.1, from coordinate 3,512 downwards.
ACCGGTATAGGTTCGTTTGCAACGAGCGACTATTCACTTAGCTGGAGCTTTCGCGTTATGAAAGTTATATTTATTTTTCTCGCCTCGCTTCTCGGCTTTTACGGTGTGGCGGTCGGAATATTTTTATACGCAATGTCAATCGGCGCGCAAAAGAGCTTCGGTGTACCGTTCCTCGCTCCCCCTTTAAAGGTACGCAGTAAAAATACGGCAAATGCGTTTTTGGTTAACCCTATATGGCGGAGGGAAAAACGACCGGGATTTTTATATACGCAGCAAAAGGACGCGGAACCAAAGGTCAGCAGAAAGTGGAAGCAAACAAAAAATGTTTCACGTGAAACAATGGAGTAAATTATGCTTAGACGACAAGAAATAACAACCATACTCATCAATGTCACCGTAACAAAGCTCGTGCTTACATTTCCTAAAATCCTGATTGAAACAAGCGGAAGCGCGGCGTGGATACAGATTATATATAACATAATCTGCGCTGCGGCGGTGTTTTTTCTGTCGCTGCTTTTGTACAAGGGTCATTATACTGTTATTGACCTTGCGGAAAAGGCGGGCGGTAAGATACTTAAAATTATAACAGGCATAATTGTATTTGCCGTATTTATGGTGAACTTTGCGTCTATAATACGCGTGTTTCCCGAAACGGTCAAGACGGTGCTACTCATAAACTTTGACACAAAGGTTATCACAATTATATTTATGGCGGCAATCGCGCTCGGCAGCGCGGCGGGTATTGAAGCTATTGCGAGAGTAAATTATATTTTTATGCCTATAATCGGCGGAGTGATGATATTTTTTCTGATACTTCTTATACCGTATTATAATATATATAACATCTTTCCTATTTTCGGAAACGGAGTAAATAAGATTTTTATTGACGGCTTCAACACAATATCCGTCTATGCCGATGTGCTTTTAATAAATATTTTTATGCCGTACTATAAAAACAGAAAAGAGGTTGCAAAAAGCGGCAGACATCTTTTTGCCATAACCGCGCCTTTTATAACAGCGGTGACGCTCGCGTACTGCCTCGCGTATCCGTATCCCGTCACAAAGGAGTTTATGCTGCCGTTTTATCAGATGGCGAGAATAATACACATCGGAAATTTTTACAGCCGCTTTGAGTCAATTTTCCAGTTTGCCTGGTCAATACTGATTTTTATTTATTCGGCAATATATATTTTCGCCTTGTGCCACGTTGCGGCAAAAACATTGAACTTAAAATTTTACCGTCCGCTTATCTTCCCTGTTGTTATGATAAGCGGCGTGTTCGCGCTGCTGCCTGCCACAATCGGCGATATTGTCAGAAATGAAAAATGGGAAAATATTTTTATTTATATTACCGTGTTCACGCTTATGCTTGTATTTGGAATTATATCGCGTGTTGTGCTGAGAAAGGATAAGAAAAATGAAGCGTATTAAATTTGCCGTAGTTTTACTCACCTTTCTTATGCTGTTGTCAGGCTGCGCCGGACAGGAACCAAATGACATTTCATATATTGTAGCGATTGGAATAGATAAAGGCGAAACGGGAAAATATAAAATAACACTTCAATATGCAAGCCCGCCCGAAATAAGCGGCGGTGAGGAAATAAATTTGGAAAAAAGCGGTATCAGAAATCTGACGGTTGAGGGTGAAGATATTTATGAGGCTGTCGGTAAGGCGAATTTGCACGACAGTAAAACGACGTTTTTATCGCATACGCAGGTTATAATCTTCTCGCGCGAGGTGGCGGAGGAGGGTATAGAGAAAATGTCGGAACTCTTTATAAACAGTGAAGAGCTAAGGCCTGACATTTATCTTGCCGTTGCTGAAAACGCGGAGAAGTATCTGACAAGCTTAAACCCTGAAACGGAAATCAATCCCGCACGGTATTACAAACTTTTCTTTGACGCGGAAAAACTTACCGGACTTCCCCAAAGCACGCAGAAAAACTTTTTCTGCGGTATAGAAAGCGGCGCGTATGACACTCTTTTGCCGATAGTTTCCGTTGAGCCGGATAAATTTGAGAGCGCGGCGTTTCACGGCGGTAAGATGACGGGTGTATTAAACGAACAGGAAACAGGCTTTTATAAATTTCTTGACCGTGATTTTGCCGGCGGTTATATAACGCTTGTAAACGACACCGATTTAAAGGAGCCGGTGACACTTAAAATATCTCAGCTTAAAACTCCGCATTATAATATTGACGATGAAAACAAGAAAATAACAATAAATTTATCACTTGAGGGCGATATATATTCCGCGCCGCCGGAATACGACATTGAAAACAGTACAGAGGAATTTAAGAAAAACTGTTCAAAGCATATTGAAAGAGAATGTGAAAAACTTATAAAAAAGCTAATAACCGACTATAAAAGCGATATTTTAAGGTTAAATGAGTATGCAAAAATGATGTTTTGGAATAACGAGGACTATTACAATTTTAAAAACAGCGTTGATTACAGTAAATTTGATATTAAGGTGAATGTGGATTTTGATGTAAGAACGCGTGGAGTCGTTCAAAGAAGCGACTGAGTGAAAGGATGATTTTATTATGGAAAAGCTGATATTATTGCCTGTTATAGCCGTGTTTTTAATGCGGACGGCAGGCTACGGGGTGTATACGGCAAAAGCTAAGAATATGACAGGCGCGGTGGGAGTGTTCGCGCTGACGCTTATCGCGGGCGCGGCTTCGGCTTATTTTCTGATGAAATAAGCCTTGCAAAATACACGCGGCGATTATATAATATAAAAAAAGCAACAAAGGAAAAAATAAAATGGAAAATTTACGACGATGCTTTTTTACCGGTCACCGAAGACTGCCGGCAAAAAGGCTTGATGAAATAAACGAGGCGCTTTCAAGGGAGATTGAAAGGCTTGTTATAGATTACGATGTGCGCGATTTTATCTCGGGCGGCGCGCTGGGCTTTGATACGGTTGCGGCCGAGACGGTTGTTAAAATGAAGGAAAAATATCCGCATATCAGGCTTTTACTGTATCTTCCCTGCTACGGACAGAGTAAGAAATGGTATGCTAAGCAAAAATACCGCTATGCTATGCTCAAATCAAAGGCAGATGAAATAATCTATGTTACCGAGGGCGAATATACCGAGGATTGTATGATGAAGCGGAATTTGCGTATGATTAAAGACGCTTTTTTCTGTATTGCGTTTTGTATTATGCATAATACCGGCACCGGAATAACCTTGAAGAATGCTAAAGAAGTCGGAGCCCGGATTATAAATATAGCTGATGAAATATATGAAAGCAACTAAAAAGGAACCTTCAAAAGGTTCCTTTTTAAGTATCATTATTTAACTATTAAGCTCTCGCCTGTCATTGGCTCCGGCTTTTCCAAGCCCATTATATCGAGCATTGTCGGGCACAAATCTGACAGTCTGCCCGTCTTTAGCTTAACATCGCCCGCTCCAATTAAAATCATCGGTACGGGGTTTGTCGTGTGAGCTGTGAACGGCGCCTTTGTTACGGGGTCTATAAGACAATCCGCATTACCGTGGTC
>JAFQYK010000261.1 GCA_017406485.1 Clostridia bacterium | reverse complement strand
GTACTGACCCTTTGCTGCTGCCGGCTTAGCCTTTACGATAGCGCCGATAAGAGCCTCGAAGTTCTCCTGAAGCTTCTCGGCACCGAATGAAGCCTTACCGATGGGGCAGTGGATAATGTTGGTCTTGTCAAGTCTGTACTCAACCTTACCTGCCTTAATCTCGTTAACTGCCTTGGTAACGTCCATTGTAACCGTGCCTGCCTTCGGTGACGGCATAAGTCCCTTAGGACCAAGAACCTTACCAAGTCTACCAACAACACCCATCATATCGGGTGTTGCAACAACAACGTCAAAGTCGAACCAGTTTTCGCCCTGGATTTTCTGAACAAGCTCAGCCTCACCAACGTAATCAGCGCCTGCAGCGGTAGCCTCGTCAGCCTTGGGACCCTTGGCGAATACCAAAACCTTTGCAGTCTTACCTGTTCCGTGCGGAAGCACGATAGCGCCTCTTACCTGCTGGTCAGCGTGTCTTGAGTCAACGCCGAGTCTTACGTGAACCTCAACGGTCTCGTCAAACTTAGCCTTAGATGTCTTTGTAACGAGATCCATTGCCTCGTCTACCTCGTAAAGCTTTGATTTCTCAACGAGCTTTACGCTGTCCTGATATTTCTTTCCTCTAAACATTTCTTTCCTCCTTCGTGGTCAAACGAGATTTTATCTCTCCCACCAACTCTAACTTTCCTACTTAGTCGCCGATAAGAACGCCCATACTTCTGCAAGTACCTGCAATCATACTCATTGCAGCTTCAACGCTTGCAGCGTTAAGGTCGGGCATCTTCTGCTCTGCGATAGCCTGCAAATCTGCCTTTGAGATTGTAGCTACCTTTGTCTTGTTGGGAACACCCGAGCCGCTTTCAATCTTACAAGCCTTCTTGATAAGAACTGCCGCCGGCGGTGTCTTTGTTACGAAAGAGAAAGAACGGTCTGCGTATACCGTAATAACTACGGGGATTATAAGACCTGCGTCCTTCGCTGTTTTTTCGTTAAATTCCTTTGCAAACTGCATAATGTTTACACCGTGCTGACCGAGAGCCGGACCAACAGGGGGAGCCGGGGTTGCTTTTCCGGCAGGAATTTGTAACTTAATGTATCCTGCAACCTTCTGTGCCATAATGGCCACCTCCTTGAATTTTGTACAGACCCATTACCGGATAAGTAATGCTCTGTATGTGGTAATTGCGGGTGTAATAGCACCCTCCCACTGTTACCAGAGGGATATATATATCGGATAAATCCGCTATATAACTATATTAGTCCATCAATTCTACCTGAGTATAATCGATTTCAACCGGGGTTTCACGTCCGAACATCGAAACGGCAACGTTAATCTTGCGTGTTTCATTGTTAATGCTCGTAACCTTACCCGAAAAGCCCTCCATCGGGCCTGATTTAATGGAAACAAGGTCACCTACAGAGAAATCAATCTCCTTCATACGGATAACCTCAACGCCCATTCTCTCCACTTCCTCGTCCGAAAGCGGAACGGGCTTGGAGCCGGGACCTACAAAGCCGGTAACGCCGCGCGTGTTTCTGACAACGTACCAGCTCTCATCCGTCATAACCATCTTTACAATGACATAGCCGGGGAACAGCTTGCGCTTTACAACCTTCTGCGCATCGCCCTTGTCCTCAACAACGTCCTCGGTAGGCACTTTAACGTCAAGAATTAAATCCTGCATACCACGGTTTTCAACAGACTTTTCTATGTTGGCTTTTACCTTGTTTTCATAACCTGAATATGTGTGAGCCACATACCATTTTGCGTCTCCTGCCATAACCGTTCTCCTTCCGAATTACTTTAGATTACGTTCTTTATGCCGACAGTATACTGCTAAGCGCAAAGAACATACGTCCGAAAGCAAAATCAAGTACTGAAAGGATTGCTGTTATGATTAGTATAAACACGATAATAACACCCGTGTTATGGATAAGCTGCTCCTTTGTCGGCCAGGTAACCTTCTTAAGCTCAGCCTTTGTATCTTTGAAGAACTTCTTTATTCTCTCACCGAATGTGAGCTTTCTTCCGTTTGCCAAATTTGTTTCAGCCATTTTTACACATCCTTACTATAAAATACGTTTCCGGAAAATTACTTTGTTTCCTTGTGAAGAGTGTGCTTTCTGCAGAACTTGCAGTACTTGTTCATCTCAAGTCTGTCAGGATCATTCTTCTTATTCTTCATTGTGTTGTAGTTTCTCTGCTTACACTCACTGCAAGCTAATGTAATCTTTACTCTCATTTCTTACACCTCCGTGTCTTTATAGGCCTCTTTTTCTCACGCAAAAAAAAAGAAGCTTTTTCTTCAGCGGTGTTATTATATCATTACCCACCTCTAAAGTCAAGCACTTTTTTTCTTTTTTTGTCATTTAGTCCATATCGCCGCTTCTCGGAGAAAGATATTCCTCTTCACCGCCGTAACGATATGCGCCCTCCGGCGCGGCAGACGGAGCCGGTGTTTCGGCAGGCGGCGGCGTCTGACGGTTTTCAAGCTGCGCTCTTAACGAATTTATTTCATTATTTAACCGTTCAATCTCGTCTGTCTTTTCGCTCACCTGCTGACGGAGAGCCACGTTTTCGGCAACAGTGGCCGAAACCTCCTGTCCGCGCTCGTCATTCACGCCGACAATCAAGCCTATCACATAGATAGCCGCCAGAACTATGAGGACAGAGCAGACTATGCCTATAATAAGTTTTTTTATTCTTCTCCCTCTGCTGCCCGCAGTATAATTTGCATAGCCCGCCATATTTCCTCACCTCATAATTATTTCTAATCTAATTGTAACACACTTTGCGCGGAAAATAAATACAAATATTTATTTTTTACGCTTCTTTTTAAAATTTTTTCCATTGCGCGCTCATACATTTCAATCTGACGGCGGTAACGCTCGCCTATTATGCGCTGCTGCTCCTCGGTTTTACATTGGTCGGTTTTGTAGTCCACAAGGATAATATCGCCGTTATTATCCTCAAAGAACAAGTCTATTATACCCTGCAGCAAGGCCGTTTCACCCTCGTATCGCGCGTCAAGCCCCTCCACACATTCCGTTGCCGGTATCTCTATTTCAAATGGGCTTTCGCGCCAAACCCTTCTTGCCGAAAGTACCGCGCTGCCCATATTGCTCGTAAAAAAGCCGGCAATATTTTTACATATTTTATCTGTTATAGCTTTATCCGCCGCAATTTCCGGTTCAATCTGTCCCGCGGCCGATATGCGCTCTATTTCGGACGCTATAAAATCGCTGTACTTATCGCGCGAAAGTGTTTTTAACGTATCGAGATTTATAAACGCCATAACCTGATGGTGCGCCGTACCTATTCTCGCTCCGGTTTTCACGCCGCGCAAAAAATCAGGCTTAGACGCCATATACACCGGTTCGGTGTCGTTGTATCCCTCGCGGATATTCTCTTCATCCGCCATTGCCTTTATTGCCGTTACCGAAGTTTTTGCCGGTATTCTTCCGCTTTCCGGGTATTCGTAGCTGTATTCAAGTATCTTGTTTACCGCCTCGCGGACGCTTTCTTTATCCTCAACCTCAATAGGCTCTGCCTCCGGCTGTTCAACCTCATAATCGGCAGAGGTCAGCGCAATATCCTCACAGCGCCAGGTGGTGTCCTGCCTTTGCGCCACAGGTAAAATCCAGTCGGCAAGGCACGTAGCCTTATCTCCGATCCCCGCCGGCAGCGCCGCACCTGCCTCATCCGCCCAGGTGCTTAGCTGCGCTTCGTACGCGTCACGGTCGGCAAATTTATATGATGCCGTCGCAATAAGTTTTTCCTTAGCTCTTGTTGCCGCAACGTAGAGAAGGCGTATTTCCTCACTCTTATGCTCACGCTTGTTGGCGGCCTTTACATAACCTGTATAGGGCAGCTTCCTTTTATACATTTCTTCATAATTAAAGTAATCCGCCGCTATTCCCAGCTCATTGTTCATAACAACACGTTTTTCTTCCTTCGGGAATGTATAGGTAATATGCTTTGTAAGACGCGTCAGAAAAACTATAGGAAATTCAAGTCCCTTACTCTTGTGTATCGTCATAACGCGCACGACGTTGTGGTTGGCGTTCACAAGCTGCGCGCCTTCAATATCCTCACGCCGCCTTTCCATTTTCTCAACGTAGCGTATAAAATTGAAGATGCCGCGAAAGCCCGACTTTTCATATGCGCCTGCGCGCTCGTAAAGAAGCCGCAGATTTGCCTGCGCTTCCTCGCCGCCCTCCAAAGCCCCCATAAAATCATAAAGACGCGTTTCCTCGTACAGCGACCATATAAGGGCGGCTATCGGCTTACGCTTCACGTAGCCGCGCCAGCGGTCAAGGTTTTTTATGAAAATGCCGCATCGCATTTCAAGCCGCCTTTCCCCGTCCGAAGCGTCCTCACCCGCGCGGTACGCCTTTACCGCGTCAAAAAGCTGACCAACGCGCGTCTTAATTCTTATACGCGCAAGGTCGGTATCGGAAAAGCCGCCTATCGGCGAGCGCATTACCGCCGCAAGCGGTATATCCTGACGGTGATTGTTTATGAGCGTTAAAAGCGACATCATAAGCTTTATCTCACGCCGTTCAAAGTATTCCTCCTTCTGCACAAAGGACGGAATATTAAGTCCCTCAAGCGCGGCCTTTAAAACCGCGCCGTCGTTTTTTACCGATTTCATAAGTACAACAATGTCGCGGTATTCAATATCCTTATAGTTCCCGTCACCTATGTGGATTTTATACTTTTCGTCCACCATAGCGCGTATCTTACGCGCGATAACAGCCGCCTCAGCCCTTGCGCCGTTTAGATTTTCCTCCTCGTCCGTTTCATCATCGACAACCGCAACACGGCAGAAGTCACAGCCGTAGCCGTTGCTCTTGTTTGCCGCGGAAAGAAGGTTGTCGCCATCGGTGTAAACATCCTTATCCTTGTCGCGATTAAGCATTTCATCTCCTACGTAGTCAACGTCGCCGACCTCGTCCGACATCATAGCGGAGAAAATCTCGTTTATGCCGCAAAGGATTTCCGTCCGGCTTCTGAAGTTCTGCGAAAGGCTTATGAGCTTGCCGCCACTGCCGTTTGCATATTGCTTGCTCTTGCCCTTGAAAATCATCGGATTTCCGCCGCGGAAGCGGTAAATACTCTGCTTCAGGTCGCCGACCATAAAGATGTTCTCACTGTTTTTTGAAATAAGCGTAAACAGTGCGTCCTGCAGGCCGTTTGTGTCCTGAAACTCATCTATGAGTATCTCGGTGTAACGGTCACGGTACTCGGCGCGTATGTTCTCGTTTTCCTTGAACAGCCTGTACGCGAGGTGTTCAATATCCGAAAAAGTCTTATTGCCCTGCTTCTCCTTCTTTTCCTCAAACAGCGCGTCAAATTTTTCCACAAGCCATACAAGAGCGTCAATCGTGCGTTTCATTTCCGGCGCGTGTACAGCCTCGTTGTATTCATCCCGCGGCAGCTTCGGCAGATTGTCGCGGCAGATTTTACGGAAATCGTTTCTTACCGGATGAATACGGCTAAAATACGATGTCCAAAGCTCCTTATCCGCCTCGGTTGCCTTCGTGTAGCTGTTATTTGCCGTCCCGAGAAACTTATTTTCCTTAATATATGTTTCATAAAGCCTGAAATAATCCTCCCAGCTTTCACACGCCTTCAGCATTTCCACCGCGTCGGCGCATTTTACGGTCTTTTCCCAGAGTGAACCCCAATAGCGCGTACACTCCGTCATCATAAGATAATTCGTACCGCCGAGGGTAACGCCGTACTCTCTTGCGGCTATTTTCATAAGCTCGTCACGCACCTCGGCAAAGACGCTGCCTGCCGCCATTAGCGCGTTTTCTCTTGCCGGCTTTATGATATTCTCCTTAACCCACGTGCTTTCCGTCATATCAGAGCTGTACATCGCCGCCTGCTCACGGAGCCATTCTATCGGGTCGGCAAAATACTGCGTACCCTCGTAGAGCTTCAGAATAATTTTCTTGAGTCCTTCATCATCACGATTTGAAGCATACATCCTGACCAGATGCTCAAATTCCCCCTTTTCCTCCGCATTCTCCGAGGAATACAGCCTGTCAAAAAGCTCCGTCAGCGTGTCGTCCTTTAAAACGTCGCCGCCGCTCTTATCCATAATTCCGAAATTCGGGTCAATTCCGAGAATGTGGAAGTTGTTTTTCACCACGCCAAGGCAGAACGAGTCAATCGTCGAAATATCGGCCGACGCGGTGAGGTGCATTTGCTCGCGCAGGCGCAGCGCGGAGGCGGTGTCGCCGTTTTTAGCCGCTAATGACTGCGCTTCACCTATGCGCTTTATAATGCGCTCCTTCATTTCGGCAGCGGCTGCCTCGGTAAAGGTTACAACAAGCAGGCTGTCTATTGAAACAGGGTTTTCCGCGCGCGTCACCATTTCCGCGATACGCTCGACAAGTACCGCCGTCTTGCCCGAACCTGCCGCGGCGCTTACGAGTATGTTACCCTCGCCCGACGGCTCATATATCGCTCTCGCCTGCGCTTTCGTCCACTTTGCCATCTGCCTTCACTCCTTTCGCCGCAACGCCTTTTGTTTTCATTATCTCCCAGATTTCGTCCTCGTCGCCTTTTTTCTCGCGCATAACCTTATGCCGCTCGTCAAAGCGGCACACGCTTGCATAGTCGCAGTAGGTGCATACTCCGCCGCGTCCGTTCGTGTCATATGGCGTTATGCTTATATCGCCGCTTCTCGTACGTGCGTCAATATCCTTAACCTGACCCTTTACAAATTCCATAAGGCCGTCAATCGCTTCGTTTGAATGTACGCTCACAATCTCACCTTCGTCATTGCGGTAGACATTCGTATATGTACTCTCTCCCTTTTCCGTAAAGCCGCTTTCCATTTTTTCAAGCATATGAAGCCGCTTTTCCTCATCCTCATCGGCAAACGTTACGCCGTCCAAGACAAGCTCGTTTTCCTTTATTTCACGGATATTCTTTTCCTCCTCAGCATTCTTAACCTCTCTGTACTCACTCTTTACGCCTGTGTAGTATATACCGGAAACCTCCGCTCCGCCGCTTTCTCTGAGGCTCTCACGCATAGCGAGCGCGTAAATCACCATCTGCATATCATAGCCGTTAAATATATTCACTATATCAAAGACCGTTCTGCCTGTCTTATAGTCAACAATGCGCATATACCTCTCACCGTCCGTTTCACAGGTGTCAACACGGTCAACTATACCCTTGAGCGAAACATTCTCTGAAATGTCCGTGTCAAACTCCAGCTCCATACCGTTTTCCGCGTAGCTGCCAGCCGATAAGCTTTTCTGTACAAGCGCGGCAGCGGACGCTATAGTTTTACCCATACGGCGGAAAATGCTCGCTGTGCGCTCTTTGTCACGAACCGGCGAGGAAAGCATATTCGCGCACGTTTCGTCAATGATTTTTCCTATAATTTCACCACGCCTTTTCTCGCTCAGTCCGCGCCAGGCCGCGATTTTTTCATCATTTGTCACCGCGCCCTTCTCCACTTCAACACAGAATTCATTTATAACGCGGTGAGCGTAGCTACCCATATCCGCGGGCGTCACCTCCCACTCAGCGCGTTTTTTCGCGCCGAGACCGTACTTTAAGAAATACTCAAACGGACACGCGGAAAAGGTGTTTATCCTGCTTGCGCTGTACTTTATCCTGCCGTCGTATAACAGCGCGGCAACGTCGCCGTCAAGCAGCACCCCGCGGCGGCTGTAATAATCGGCGCGATCCATAAGCTCCGCACTCTGCCGCCATTCACTGTGGCTTTTGTACCAGTCCATCACTATATCCCAGAGCATATTTTTTCCGCCCTCATACCGGTCGGAATAATTTATCATAAGACGGTGCAGTGTCGCCTTTGGCGAGGAAATATAGACAAAATCCTCCGATGGCTTTTGGGTAAGGTTGTCCGTTACGCGCAGCTTCGGAAATTTGCGTTTTATTTCAAGCAGCATATGAGCCGCATTTTGCTCCTTGCCCTCTTTATTCTGTATAGAGTAGCTTATAAACAGCTTGTCCGTAACGGCGCATAACGCGCGGTATACCTTGAAATACTGCTCGCCTGTCTTTTGCTTTGTATCGGGTGCAATCGTTATGCCCATATCCTCCGAAAGAGTGTTGCGGTCACGGTCAGAGAAAAAGCCCTCGGTTTTTATCACTGACGGGAACGTTCCGTTATGAGCTCCGACAAGAAACATCGCCTTTATATGACTGCGGCTCACACGCTCCGCGCTGCCGACATAAACCTGGTCAATACCCGACGGGATTATGCGTATCTCGCATTTTCCAAGGCCTACGCTAATGTACTCCGCAAATTCCTCCGCCGTTATTTTGTCGTCGGCAAGCGCAAATGTCACCTGATTTAATACGTCCAAAATCAAATTCCATATTTTTGCAAACCGATCCGCCTCATCAAGCATACCGTTTTCCCGGAACTTATACACTTCATAATTAAGACCCTTATATAAGTTTATGTCCTCAAGGTACTCAAAAAGCGCGGTTGCAAGTGTAAGCGCAGTGTTTTTGCCCTTTACCGCCGCGGCAAATTTCTGTATCGGCGCGGCGATTTCGCGTCTTAATTCATCAATCCTCTCCGATGCCGCGTCAGCTTCATCGCCAAACGCCGCCTCCATAATGCCGTTCTCTTTCAGCCACGGCTCCTCGCCGAGCCACCGTTTTCCCCCGCGTATGCCGCAACGCAGGACAAAGTTTTCAAGCGTGTCAACCTCGTCCTGATTAAGCGGAACCGCACCCTTTTCCGTTTTTCTGTAGATAAAGCCGGCTCTTAAATAACGGAAAACCGACTCATAGCTCCAATCCTCCTCCAAAATATCAAAAAGCGAAAGTATTTGCAGCGCAATCGGATGGTCTGACAATATAATTTTACGGTCTGCAAAATACGGTATGTTGTATTCGGCAAATACCGCTTCGATAAGGTTTATATACTCGCTTTCATCGCCGCACATAAGCGCAATGTCACGGTAGCGGTACCCGCCGCCGCGCACCATATCAGTTATGCGCGCCGCAATTCTCTCAATTTCGCCGTAATTGTCGCGCGACTGGAAAAGGCTGATATTTAACGGCTCGCTGTCATACTCAAAATCCTCGTTAAAACGGCTCAGGAGCTTATACAAATCCGGCCTGTCACGAAGGTATGAAAGTCCCTTTCCTGCATCCACAATCTCTGTGCCGCCGTAGGCTTTCTGCAAGCGCACTGCCGCGCTGTAGCTTTTCTCCACGCGCGCGTACAGCTCTCTTTCACTTTCCGAGCCATTTGCGGGATAGCAGCTTGTCATTGTCATATTTACGCCGCACTTTAAAAGCGCTTCAATGACGCTTAACTGCTGCGGCAGATAGAAGTCGAAGCGGTCTACCCAAACATAGGTATTGTCATCATAGCCGCCGTCGCGTTCAATATGCTCCGCCAAAAGGCTTAAATCGTTTTCACCGTCCGAAAAGCCGGATTTTTCCACGAACTCCGTGTACTTTCCGTACACCCTCGAAAACGCAGTCAGCTTGTTTCTAAGTGTCTTGTTATCGCCCGCCATATCCGCTTTTTCGCTCATTTCGGACGGCTCGACAAGGTAACGCTTCATCTCGCTTATGAGCGACGATGCCACATCGAGAAAACCGCGGCGGCGCATTGCGGCCAGAAGGCGCATATCGGCGTCCTCCTCGTTCTGCAGCTCATCGCAGCTTTCGCTTACGGCTTTATATATCAGCATTTGCCGTCCGGCTTCGGTAAGATGGTTGAGTTCCGTCTGCGTCAGCGTGTTTATTGCCATACGCTTTAGGGTGAGCACCTCGATGTTGTTAAGTCCTATACCGCCGAACCGCTCAACCGCCTGCTTTTCCGCCTCGTAGGAATAGTGGTCGGGTATAAGCATTATGCACCGCGCGGAGGGGTTTTCGTTGTGTATTTTCTCCATTTCATCAAGGCAGCGGCGGCTCTTTCCCGAGCCAATCGCGCCGTAGATTATCCTGACTGCCATTTTAAGCACCCTTTCTTCGGTTTCTTATTCGCTTCTTATTTCATTGTAGCACATTTCCGGTACAAAAAAAAGGACTTTACGCAAAAGTCCTCAATTTTATTTTGATGAAATATATTCCTTCATTCTTTCCAAAACGTCATACGGCACAAAGCCTGTGCTTACCTCTCCAAGTTCAATAGAGGGCTTGTTCGCGCCGTGGAAGTCGCTGCCGCCGGATTGGAGCAGATTGAGAGTGCGGCACATCTCGCGGCACATTTTTGCAAATTCGCTTGTATAGTTGTTATAATAACACTCCATACCGTCCATACCATATTCCTTCATTTCCTTTACGACAGGAAACAGCTTGTCATAATCGGTTGCAATCAGTATAGGGTGCGCCAAAATCGCTATACCGCCGGCGGCGTGTATCATATCTATGCTTTCCCTTGGCGAATACGTGAGCCGCTTTACATAGTACGGATTACCGCGCTTTATATATTTCTCAAACGCCTCCGACGTGTCACGGACATAACCCTTTTTCACCATAGCCTTCGCAATATGCGCCCTGCCGGTATTCGCCATAGTCGCGCCGTCCTTTTGGGAGGTGATGTCCTCCTCTGTTATGTCAAAGCCGCCTTTTTGCAAAAGCTCTATCATTTTACGGTTTCTTACCTCGCGTCCGCCGCGCAGAAGCGCGAGCTTTTCGGTAAGCTCCCTGTCCTTTGCTTCAACAAACAACCCGACAACGTGCATTGTCTTGTCGTGCTGTGCGCTTATCTCGACACCCGGTATTCCCTCTACGCCGATTTTTCCGCATTCATCTAAGAACTCCTTAACGCCGTCCGTTGTATCGTGGTCGGTTATGGCGCAGGCTCTCAGGCCGTTTTGTTTAGCCCTCTTAGCTAACTTTAACGGTGTCAAAGTACCGTCTGAAGCGGTTGAATGTGTGTGTAAGTCAATTTTATCTGTCATTTATAAGTCCCTGCAGCTCCGCCATAAAGGTGTCAATATCGTCAAAGCTCTTGTAAACCGAGGCAAAGCGCACATATGCAACCTC
>JAFQYK010000260.1 GCA_017406485.1 Clostridia bacterium | reverse complement strand
TCCTTGCGCTTTGCTTCAATTTCTGTCATTATAATCCACCTTCCTAATGTGACAAATTTTACAGGATATTTACTCACATCGCTGTTTTCTGTAATTATTTTACAATAAATGGTAAAAAATGTCAATATTCTGTGACAAAATATTTTAAGTTTCGTCAGACATAAAGCGCGTGTTTTCGACAAGGATTTACTTGCATTTTTTATAGTGAAATGGTAAAATAATATTATCCAGAGACTTTGGGAGATAGTGTGAAAGAACGTAGTTCTTTCACATCCTATTTGTCCTTGAACGAAGTGAAAGGATGGCTGATTATTATGAACGACAACAAACTGAATTTAATACTGAAACTTTCAGTGATATATCTTATTGTAGCGCTTATCTTGTGTGTCTTTGCCATTTTCTACACGCAAAGCCTTAAGAATGACGCTGAGCAAAAACGGCTTCAAAACGAAATACAGGTTGCCCAGATGCAGATGCCGGAATTAAAGGAGCCGCAAGCTACGGCCGCTCCTCAGAACGGTAACGCTGCAGAGGAGGCTATTGCGCTTTCGGGCGATAAAATTACCGGTAATAGCTCTGCCGCGTTAACGTCGCCGGGCGGAAGGAAGGTTATTGTGCTTGACGCAGGTCACGGAAAGTCCTCGTCAGCTATGTCCGCAGATGAAAAGCGCGCGGAGGGATATGAGTACAACGAAAGCCGCGGAGGCTGGGGAGAATGGCGCCACTATAAAAACGGCACATTTGGCGAGGAATGTCACGGCAGCGGCTGTACAGAAACAGCTCCTTCGGGCGGTTCGTGCTGGTATCCCATGGGTAACGGTGACCGATCTAATGAGCCGCAGATCAACCTCAATAACACACTTGCGGCGAAAAAATATCTTGAACAGATGGGATATGAAGTTCGTCTTACAAGAACATCAAACGAGCAAAACCCCTCAATGTCAAAGCGTGTATCATATTGTTTTCCGAACAATGACGCTACACAGCAGCCTGATGCGGCAATGTACGTCTGCCTGCACTCGAACGCCGGCGGCGGTCGTGGTACGTCATATGTCGCGCTTGAGGGCGCTTACAGACAGAGCTACATCGCTTCTGATTACGTCGCTGAGTCAAACCGCGCAGGTGATGTTATAAACCGCAAGGTTGCCGCTGCTTCCGGACTTAGGCAAAACAGTCCTATAGGCAATGAGAGCTATCTGATACTCTTTAATAAAAGTCCGGTGCCTATCGCATATCTTGAAATCGGATTTTTTGATAACAGCTCGGATCTGTCAATATTAAACTCCTCCTACGATGCTATTGGTAAGGCGGTCGCTGAAGGCGTTGATGAATATTTGAACTCGTAAACAAAAAACCAAAGCCATATTAAACGGCTTTGGTTTTTTATGGAATTTATTATGCTTCCATATAGCTTTGCATTTTTTCGGCTGTAACATAGCTGATGCATCCTGCAATTTGCACAGCTTCTCTTTCAGCGTCAACGTCGTTCATTTTTAAGACATTTATAAGAAAACGCTTTACCATTTGATTTCTCGAACCGCTGTACTCTCCAAGCTCGCGCCCTTTATCGGTCAAAAGTACCGCTCCGTAAGGCTCGTGTGTGACATAGCCCTTGGCTTTAAGTGTTCCGACAGCGCGGTTTACACTCGGCTTTGATATACCGAGTTTTTTTGCAATATCGGTTGTTCTTGCGCCTGTGCCTGTTTTGGAAATGTCGTAGATAACCTTTAAATATTCCCTGAGCGTGCTTGAAATGCTTATTTCTCTGATACCTTCCATCGCTATCGTTCCTTTCTGAAGATGAAAAAAGGACGCACAAAAAACTGTGCGCCCTCTTTGGCTTATTGGTATTATACATCATTCTTCTGAAAATTGCAAGAAGAAATTTAATCTTTTTTGAAAAATCGTGCCGTAAATGCCTTTTGCGCCTCAACAATTATAAGCGGCATTATTGAAAGAACAGCCACAATAATCCACTGTGCTGTGTTAAGCGGCACTGTGCCGAATATATGTGAAAGCGTGCCTATGGATATGACCGTGACCTCAAGAATTATACCGACTGCAAGCGACAGCACAAGGAACGGATTTTTGAAAATCCCCGCCGCGATAACCGATCCTTCGCTCCGCATATTGAACGCGTGAACAAGCTCCGAAATTGAGAGAGCTGCAAAAGCCATCGTTCTTCCGACATCGAGCGACCGGAAAACAACCGTACCGCACATAAACGCAACGAGCGCCAGCGCGCCGATCATCATACCCTCCCATATGATAGACCACCAAAGACCGCCTGCAAACAATCCTTTTTTAACATCGCGCGGCGGCTTCTGCATTATATCGTCCTCCGGTGCGTCAAGACCAAGCGCGATTGCGGGGAGGGAGTCGGTTACGAGGTTCACCCATAAAAGCTGAATTGCAGTAAGCGGCGACGACCAGCCGAACAATATACCCATAAACACAGTCAGTATCTCGCCTATATTGCTTGACAAGAGGAATTGAACGGATTTTTTTATGTTAGCGAAAATACTTCTGCCTTCCTTGACAGCTTCGACGATTGTTGCGAAGTTATCGTCCGTCAGTACCATATCCGAGGCTGACTTTGCGACATCCGTACCGCTTATACCCATCGCGCAGCCTATGTCAGAGGTTTTCAGCGCCGGCGCGTCATTCACGCCATCGCCTGTCATTGCGACAACCGCGCCGCTATCCTTAAAAGCCTTCACAAGCCGTACCTTGTGCGCGGGTGTTACGCGCGCAAATACGCTGCACGTCTGTATTTCCTCCGCAAGCTGCTCATCTGTCAGTGTGTCGAGCGTTTTGCCTGTTATAACCGATCCGCCGACGCCTGTTATGCCAATCTTCTGCGCTATGCTAAGCGCGGTTGCGGCGTGGTCGCCCGTTATCATAATTGGGCGTATACCTGCCGTCTTGCACGTTCTGACGGCAATTACAGCTTCCTTACGCGGAGGGTCTTCGATGCCTATAAGACCGGCGAACGTCATATTCCTTTCATTTATCGGTATGACTGTGCTGTCGTCGCGGTAGCAGACGGCGATAACTCTTAGACCGCTTTCTGCCATTTCGTTATTTTTATCGGTTATATTTCTGCGGCCGCGGGGTGAAAGCTGCGCTGTACCGCTGTCCGTAAGCTCATATGTGCATAGCGGCAGTACGTATTCAAGCGCGCCCTTAATAATTGTCTTTGTACCCTTAACATCCTTGTGCTGCGTTGTCATACGTTTCCTTGTGGAGTCAAAGGGGATTTCTGCAATGCGCTTATAGCGGCTGTCAAGAACGTCCTTATTAAAGCCGCGTTCCCTTGCGGCGGCAATCAGCGCACCCTCGGTCGGGTTCACGATTTGCTCGCCGCTGTCGCAGCAAAGCGCGCAAAGTCGCATCAGAAGCGGCTCGTCGGGTGAGAAGATTTCGGTGACGGTCATTTTGTTTTCGGTGAGTGTGCCGGTCTTGTCGGAGCATATAACTGACGCGCTTCCGAGCGTTTCAACGGACGGAAGGTTTCTCACAATAGCGTTGCGTTTCGACATCCGCACCACGCCCAAGGCAAGCACGATTGTGACGATGGCAGGCAACCCTTCGGGTATTGCCGCAACAGCCAGCGAAACAGCCGTCATAAACATATCCATTGGAGGCAGGCGCTTTACAAGTCCTGTTATGAACACCAACAGACAGATAACAAGGGCAGCAATTCCAAGCGTTTTGCCTGTATCTGCGAGCTTTTTCTGCAGCGGTGTCTGCTCCGTTTCGTATGTAAGCAGCATATCCGCAATCAGGCCAACCTCGGTTTCCATACCTGTTGATGTAACGATGGCGCGCCCCTTTCCGCACGTCACGGACGAGGAAGAAAACAGCATATTCTTTCTGTCACCAAGCGGCGCGTGAATGTCCAAAACCATATCCGCGTTCTTTGATACGTTCATACTCTCGCCTGTGAGCGACGATTCATCGACAGTTAAATTGCTTGACGAAATAAGCCGGCAGTCTGCCGCTACAAGGTCGCCTGCCGAAACGAGCAGGACATCACCCGGCACGACCTCGGACGCGTCAATAGTCAATACATTTCCGCTTCTGACAACGCGCGCGTGGGGAGAGGACAGCTTTTTTAATGCTTCAAGACTCTTTTCCGCGCGCTGCTCCTGAATAACGCCTAAAAGCGCGTTTAATACAACTATTGCAATTATTATAAGCGGTTCCGAAATATCTGCGTCGCCGCTCATAATTGAGGTGATAAATGAAACAGCCGCAGCAGCCAGCAGTATGATTATCATAAAATCATTAAACTGCTCAAAAAAACGGCGCATTACACCTTTCTTTTTCTGTGCTGTAAGAGTGTTCCTGCCGTATTGAGAGAGCCGTCTTGCGGCCTCCTTGACAGTAAGACCGTTTTTAATATGTGTTTCCAACAGCTCGGCCGCTTCGTTTGGTGTTTTGTTGTGATACGTCTGCATACTTTTGTCCTCCATAGTTTAGTTTGTTTTCTTTTATAGATATTTCAAAAACGGACACATTATTACCGCATTGTCTTTAAAATGTAATATAAATGTTTTAGTGTCCCCGTGAGTTGTGTGGTATAATATAGATATGGAAGAAATAATTAAGAGGGGGACAGTAAAATGGCAAGACAGGCACGCGAAAAAAGCAAGAGCGGAAACTATTATGTGGAGCTTCACGGAGCAGAGCTTTTTGTATCGGATGCGGATAAGGAACGGTTTAAGGAAATAGCAGCGGAAAAGTTTATGGGTGGTAAGGTATACGGTATTGAGATTACAAAAACTGAAATATGTATGACTGTTAAGGAGCCGGAAAACGGAATAAGTATGGCTATGAAGTCACTCACCACCGTTTACGCGCGTTATTTCAACAATGCAAATAATCGTGAGGGCAAGCTGTTTGAGGGACGCTTTAAGAGTGAGCCGTTGGAGAGTAAAAAAGAGGTAGATGAAAGAACGGAAGGCCTTGCCGAAAAAGTGAAGGTAAAAAAGGCGCCGGTTAAGAAAGCCGCGCCGAAAAAACAGCCTGCAAAAAAAGCTGAAAAACCGGTACAGGAGAAAAAGGAGGAGCAGCCTAAGAGTGCGCCGAAGAAAAATCTGCCCTCGTGGCTTCTGTAATAAAAAGTCATAATATAATGCCGCATTGAATAAAATAGTACCAGAGCTATTTTAGGAGGTGCGGCATTTTGAATTTCTACGTTTTAAAAATAAGGCATATTATAATTGCCGCGTGCGCTCTCGTGGCTGCGTTTATTCTTGCTTTCACCGTACCGCGCGCGGTCAGCGTGTTCAATGTGAACGGGCGCGAAATACCCATCTACAGTGTAGAGCGCGATGATAACAAAATCTCTGTCACTTTTGACTGCGCGTGGAACGATGAGGATATTGACGCAATTTTAAAGACACTCGCTGATTACAATTGCCGCGCGACATTTTTTGTGGTAGGCACCTGGGCGGAGAAATATCCGGACGCGGTGCGGAAAATCAGGGACGCAGGTCACGAGATAGGCAATCACTCATATAACCACGCCGATTACACGAAGCTTTCCAAAAAAGATATTCAGGCAGACCTTGATAAATGCGACGCAGTGGTTGAGGGGATTATAGGCGAGAAGCCGCGCCTTATGCGCGCTCCGTCCGGCGGTTACAATGACACCGTTGTTAAGGCTGCGGAGGAGAGCGGCAGGACGTACATACAGTGGTCTGTTGACGGTATAGATTACGGCGACAGTGAAGCGGCGGCTATTTACGAGCGGTGCGTCAAGCGTACAAAGGCGGGGGATATAATTCTTCTCCACAACGGCACAAAAAACACTGCGAATGTGTTGCCGAAAATCCTTGAAGCGCTTGAATGTAAGTTTGAATTTTCAACTGTTTCAGAGCTTATTTATGCTGATAATTACGTCATTGACAACACCGGAAGACAATTTCCCGAAAATAATTTGAAAAAATCTGAAAATTGATGTTTACAAACTGCGATTTTGGTGTTATTATGTTCATTGTGCGAAAAAACTAACGTACGAAAGGACAATGAACAATGGATAAGGAATTTACATATAACAGCCCGCTCGTTTACCAGCGTGCCGATCCGCACGTATATCTGCATACGGACGGATACTACTACTTCACCGGCACAATGCCGCAGTATGACTGTATTGAATTAAGACGCGCGAAAACACTGAACGGACTTTTGACCGCCGACTCATTCGTGGTATGGAAGAAGCATACCACCGGTGAAATGTCAGACCTTATCTGGGCGCCGGAGCTGCACTATATAGATGGTGTATGGTACATATATTTCACCGCTTCAAGCGGCAGCGACAGGTGGCAGATACGCCCGTATATTCTCTCTTGCTCTGACAGTGACCCGATAACGGGTAAGTGGAAGGAGCTTGGACAGATTGATGTCGGTCACGAGAGCTTTTCGCTTGATATGACATCGTTTATACACAAGGACGGAAAGCAGTACGTGCTTTGGGCGCAGGTGCTGTATCCGGGCGGCGCGTCTGAGCTGTTTATGGCGAGAATGAAAAATCCGTGGACGCTTGAAACAAAGCCGATACGCCTTACAACGCCGGAATATCCGTGGGAAAGACACCGTTTTGAGGTAAACGAAGGCCCTGCGGTACTCTGCCGTAACGGTAAGGTAATCGTCACATATTCAGCGTCCGATACCGGCTGTCACTACTGTATGGGTATGCTTTGGGCTGACGAGGACAGTGATATTTTAAATCCGCTTTCGTGGCACAAGAGCGACACGCCTGTATTTATGACGAGCGAGAAAAACGGTCAGTACGGTCCCGGTCACAACTGCTTTACAACTGACCGCGGACGCGATGTGCTCATATACCACAGCCGCGGCTATAAGGAGATAGAGGGCGACCCGCTTGACGATAATAACCGCCACGCAAGGGCTAAGGTATTTGACTATGATGAAAAAGGACTGCCTGTATTCGGTGAACCGGTCCCAAACAATATTTGATTAAAAGCCCGAAGTAATCTTCGGGCTTTTCAAATTTTACCAAAAAAATCAGTTTACATAATTCAAAAAATATGGTATACTAAAAAAGCTATGTTTAGATTTAGGAGGAATACCGTTGAAAATAAAGCTTTTGATTTTAACCGCTGCGCTTTTAATAACGGCGCAGACTGCCGCATTTGCCGATGTTCTGGGCGATCAGACAGGCGGCTGGAGTACGTATATGGGAGCGGATACATACTTCCATAATGTGCAGTTCACCTCGCCTTCTGTCGGAAAGCAGAACGAATATTACGTTGAATACACGCCGAACAGCGAAGCTGTGCCGGTTGTTGTAAATGGCGCGTCAATTTGGGGTACGCGCACGATAAAGCAGGCGGAGAGCTATATGGAGGATAACGGTTTTCGTCCGCTTGCCGGAATAAACGCTGATTATTTTTCGTTTAAAACAGGTATACCGATGGGACATACAATCATTGACGGTGAGATTGTTTCAAAGGATTTCTACGGTCAGGACGCTGTAGGTTTTCGCGAGGACGGTACCGGTATGATAGGCTGGCTTGATATAAAAACGTCCGTGTCGGACGGTGACAGCAAGGTGGAAATACAGTACATCAATAAATGGTGTCAGCCTGGTTTTGACCCGATTTATCTTATGACAGATAAATTCGGCAATTCAACAAAGACATCTTCGGAATGTCTGTTCCTTATCTGCGATCCTATAGAGGGCAGACTGCACATTGACGAGGCTATGACAGTAGTTGTGGAGGATATGTTTGTCTACAACGGCGCGATTGACATTCCCGACGGTAAAATAGTACTTCTTATGGATACAAGTGGCGACAGGGAGTGCTACGATTTTCTGTCAAATTGCTACGTGGGTGAGGAGCTTACCATAGCAAATGAATCAATAGATGATGACGGCCTTTGGTCGGAGGCTGAAAATGCGCTAAGCTCTGTCGGCGGCAGACTTGTTGAGAACGGCGTGGCGAGGACTGATTTTGAAGCCGGCGCAGCGCCGAGAACGGCGGTAGGTATAAAGGATAACGGCAATATAATTTTTTACGTTCTTGACGGCAGACAGCAGGGCTACAGCTACGGCGCGCAGCTCAGGACGCTCGCGCAGCGTATGGCGGAGCTTGGCTGCGTTGAAGCGATAAACCTTGACGGCGGCGGCTCAACCGTTATTTCAGCGCATTTTCCGGGTGAGGATGAACCGAAGATTATGAACAAGCCCTCGGACGGATATGTCAGAAGCGTGGCGAATTACCTGTTCCTGCGCGACAATCGTGAGAATACCAACGAGCCTTGGATTGTGACGCTGCGTGACGCGGGTAATACAAACTATCTTTCGGGTATGAGCAGCAAGATTGAGATTGAGAGTATGTACGATACGGGCAATTTTAAAATGGAGGAGCCTTATAACATTGATTTCCGCGCTGAAACCGATACCGGCAGCTACATTGACGAGGATGGATATATAATCTTTAACGGCAGTGGAATAGTTGAAATAATTATGAGCGGTGAGTATGGCGATGTGGCAAGTGCGATTTATACCACCTATGAGTCTCCCGATGAAATAAAAATCTTCAATCAGGCGGACTGGAAGGAAATAAACGAAATAACCGCCGCGCCGTCTGATGAGCTGCAGCTTGCGCTTTCTGCGGCGTCGTATGTAAACGGCATTGAAATTCACTCAAACAACCACCTTTATAGCTGGGAGGTTCAGGGCGATATAGGCACAATAACGCGTGACGGAATATTTACCCTTGCAGATGTGAACGACGCGGAGGGAAATATAATTGTAACCGCCGGTGATACGGTAAAAAAGATACCTGTTCACATTTCAGACAACCAAACCGCCTTTGCCGATACCGAAACCCATTGGGCGAGAGCGATAATTGACGAGATGGCAGATACCGGTATTATAACCGGTATGGAGGAGGACGGCAGGTTTGTGTTTAAACCGGATAACAACATTACGCGCGCTGAATTTGCCTCGATGATTGTGCGGTATCAGGGACTTGATTTGAACGGCTACGATGATAAGAAGCCGGCGTTTACCGACGCGGATAAAATACCGCAGTGGGCTCAAAACGCTGTCAGGGCGGCGTACAGCGAGGGCTATATAATGGGACGCTCGAATGATAACGGCAAGACGTTTGAATTTGCGCCGTATGACAATATAACGCGCGCTGAAGCGATGACGATTTTGGGAAGGATACTTCCCTCGGATATGCCGTATCTTGACGACATCACCTTTGCCGACAGCGGAGATATTCCGCAGTGGGCGAGTGAGGGGATTAAAAAGCTTTTCACCGTCGGCGTGGTAAACGGTTACGAGGATAACACGATACACCCCAATAACAATATGTCGCGCGCGGAAGCGGCGGCAATGCTGTATAAGCTGAGTAAATAATATGTAAGGGAGCGAGATGCTCCCTTTTTTTGTGCTAAAATACTTGACAACAATAGTCCGGTGTGCTATAATCATATTAACAAATGAACAACTGTTCAAATATTCACATATAATATACAGAAAGGATGGGTTAAATATGAAAAAGAGTTATAATATCGAGGTTGACTGCGCCAACTGCGCAAACAAAATGGAGCGGGCGGCAAATGATACGGAAGGCGTTAAGAGCGCGGTGGTAAACTTTATGGCGCTTAAAATGAACGTTGAATTTGAAGAGGGCGCAGACGAAAAGAAGGTTATGAAGGCGGTCTTAAAGAATTGCCGCAAGGTAGAGGACGATTGTGAAATTGATTTTTAGGAAGTGCGGACTATGAGCAGAAAACAGAAAAAAATTCTGATAAGGATTATAATAGCCGCTGTTTTGCTGTTTGCTTGTATTGCGGCGGAGCATATTTTTGCGCTCCCTTGGTGGGCGAATTTGTGTATGTTCCTTGTGCCTTACATCATAATTGGTTATGATATACTGAAAAAATCGGCAAAGGGCATAATGCGGGGTCAGATTTTTGACGAGAATTTCTTGATGGCGATTGCCACGATAGGTGCGTTCGCTTTGGGCGAGTACCCCGAAGCGGCGGCTGTTATGCTGTTTTATCAGACAGGCGAGCTGTTTCAGAGTGTGGCGGTCGGTAAGAGCCGGCGCAGCATATCGGCGCTTATGGATATACGTCCCGACTATGCGAATGTTGAGCGTGACGGTGAAATAGTGCAGGTGGCTCCCGATGAAGTGGCGGCAGGCAGTGAAATAATTGTGAAAGCCGGAGAGAAGGTTCCGATTGACGGTATAATAGTTGACGGCTCCACAACTCTTGACACCGCTGCGCTTACCGGCGAGAGTGTTCCCGTTGACGCGGCGGAGGGCAGTGAGATAAAGAGCGGCTGTATAAATATGACCGGTCTCATACGTGTCCGAACCACAAAGGAATTTGGTGAGTCAACGGCGTCAAAAATATTGGAGCTTGTAGAAAACAGCGGCGCGAGAAAATCACGCAGCGAGAATTTTATCTCAAAATTTGCGCGTTACTATACTCCGGCAGTGTGTATAGGCGCGGCGTCGCTTGCCGTAGTAGTTCCGCTTTTGCGTATGGTGTTTGGCGCGTCTGCCGATTGGGGCGACTGGGTTATGCGCGCGCTGACATTTCTTGTAATAAGCTGCCCGTGCGCGCTTGTTATAAGTATACCATTAAGTTTCTTTGCCGGCATAGGCTGCGCGAGCAGCCGCGGTGTGCTTGTTAAAGGCTCAAACTACCTCGAAGCGCTGTCAAGAACGCGCGCCGTTGTGTTTGACAAGACCGGCACAATGACAAAGGGCGTTTTTGAGGTTGTCGGCATACACCACAATTCCTTAGAGGATAAAATGCTTCTCGAATACGCCGCGCTTGCGGAGAGCGGTTCAAACCACCCTATCGCGAAAAGCATATTCCGCGCGCTCGGTGAAGCCCCTGATAAATCACGGCTTCAAAACGCGGAGGAAATAAGCGGTTACGGCGTTAAGGCGGTGATTGACGGTAAAAGCGTTGCCGTGGGAAATGAGCGGCTTATGGAGAGCGTCGGCGTTAAGCGTAAAGATTGCCACGGCAACGGCACACTTGTGCATATAGCGATTGATGGCGAATATGCAGGGCATATTTTAATTGCCGATATTGTAAAGCCTAATGCAAAAAAGGCGCTTGACCTTTTGCGAGAATGCGGCGTTAAAAAGACCGTAATGCTTACGGGCGACAGCGAAAAGGCAGCCGCCGCCGTAGCGGAGAAAATAGGCGCGGATAAGCATTACGCCTCGCTTCTGCCTGCCGATAAGGTGGATAGGGTAGAGGAGCTTCTTTTGGAACAGCAAAGGGGCGAAACGCTTGCTTTTGTGGGTGACGGCTTAAACGACGCGCCGGTGCTTTCACGCGCTGACGTCGGTATTGCGATGGGCGCGCTTGGCTCCGACGCGGCTATCGAGGCGGCGGACGTTGTTTTGATGGATGATGACCCTGTTAAGATTTCACTTGCAATTCGTATTGCGAAAAAGTGTATGCGTATAGTATATGAAAATATTGTGTTTGCAATAGGCGTAAAACTTTTATGCCTCGTTCTGGGCGCGTTGGGTATAGCAAATATGTGGCTCGCCATTTTCGCCGATGTCGGCGTTATGGTGATAGCCGTGCTCAATGCGATACGTGCGCTAAAGATTAAATAATTACCACGTAACAACCCTGTCCACAAGCGACTGCTGCTCGCCGGCGGTGCGGCGGAGGTAAATCCTCGTCGTTTCGATACTGTCGTGACCCATAAGGTCGGCGAGCAGCGCGATGTCGTTGTACTTTTCAAGAAAATTTTTTGCATAGCGGTGTCTGAAGGAATGAGGATAGACAACGCTCGTATCAATCCCGTACGCTTTTGCGTACTTTTTTAATTGCTGCGAAATTCCGCGCGTGGTGATACGCTCGCCATAATGGTTTAAAAACAAATAGCCGCTGCACCTTTGATTTTTCGCAAGCCAGGCAAGTGTTTCGTTTTTGAGCTTCTTTGGAATATATAATCTCCTTATTTTTCCGCCCTTTGCATAAATATCGATATACCCCGCTTTAACGTGTTCGACCTTTATCTGTATAAGCTCACTCACTCTCGCGCCCGTGGCGGCAAGATACCAGACAACAAAATACCATTCCAGCTTGCCGTCCTTCTTCAGACGGCTTTTAAAAAAGCGATAGTCTGCGTCGCTTATAACATTTTCCAAAAAATTCCGTTGCTGAATTTTCACTGACTTGAGCTTGAGCCGTTCCTTGTCTATGTACGACAAGTATTTGTTAATTCCCTGTATTCGCAAATTAACGGTTTTTGGCTTGTAATGCTCAACAAGATACCCCTTGTAGGCGAGCAGGTTATCCTTTTTGATTTCGCCGTATTCGCGGATAAAATAATTGATCGTCCAAAGATATGACCGTATCGTGTTTTCGGACAAATTACTTCGTTTAAGACTTTCCTCGAATGTGTTTTTTTTCTTTCATAGTGATTACCTCCAAAATTTATTACAGCATAAGCCGCAATCATTATACCACTCGACGAAAATTGCTACATTTCTTAAATATTGCAAAAATGTATTAAATTCGTTACATAATACAAGCATATTATCTGTATATTGTAAATTTAATATTGACATTGCGGCGCGCGCGGTATATAATCCATATATACTAAAAACAGGAGGGCAAGACCTATGGCAACCGAAACAAAAAAGGAAAGATTTGAAAGAATATCAATAGCGCGCAGGGATAAGGTGCTTGACGCGGTAAGACTTCTTGAAAATTGCTCCAACAAATCAAACTATGAGTATACAAAGGAGGAGGTTGACGAAATTTTCTCCGATATAGAGGACGCTGTTGCGGAGGCGAAGGCGAGATTTGCCGGTAGTGAGAAGCATAACGGTATAAAGAACTTCAAAAAGAGTTTTGAAAGTGAATACACCTGGCTCGCAGGCTTTATGCGCAACGTTGACCGCTTCGGTGACAAGGAGGCGCTGCACAGTCCGCGCCTTGAAAGAAAATGGACATACAAGGAGCTTAACGCCGAGGCAAACCGTTTTGCAAACGGTATACTTAAAAAGGGAGTAAAAAAAGGCGACGTTGTGATGTTCCAGCTCCTGAACTGCCCCGAGTTTGTGTTTGCGTATCTTGCGTGTCACAAGACAGGCGCGGTAAGCTGCCCGATAAACTTCCGCTTGAGCGCAGGCGAGATTGCGACCACGATAGACGACAGTAAGCCAAAGGTATTTATCTATGAAGCGATGAACCGCAATACAGTTGAGCAGGCATTAAGACTTGCGAAGTCAAAGCCGGACGTTGTGCTTATGATAAATGATGATAATGTTGAGCCGGTAAAGGGCAGTATGAGCTATAATAAATTTGTGGCAAACTGCAGCGGTGAAAATCCTGCGCTTGACTGGAAGCTCGGTATATATGACGAAACGACGCGTCTTTACACGTCCGGAACGACCGGTATGCCGAAAGGCGTGTGTCTTACGAGTATAAACGAGGTTTTGAGTGCGCACGATGTTATGATACATTTCCCGCTCTCGAATATCGATAAAACAATGAACACAACTCCCTGGTTCCATCGCGGAGGTATACACTCCGGCGGTCTTACGCCGACGCTCTACGCCGGAGGTACGGTTGTGATTATGCGTAAGTTTGACGCTGTTACGACGCTGAAACAGATTGAGGATTTCGGACTTACGTTTATCATAGGTGTGCCGAACGTTTTAGAGCGACTTACAGAAGCACAGCTTAAAAATGATTTTGATTTAAGCGCGCTAAACGGTATTGTCACAATGGGTGCGCCTTTGGAAAGAGCAGCCTGCATACGCTATCAGGAGGTTTTGACGCAGCGTATTTTTAACGGATACGGCACCACCGAAACTTTCTGGAACACCTTCCTGCGCCCGACAGATCTTCCGCAGATGGCAGGTACAGCGGGAAGGGCTTGTACCGATGATGATGTGCGTGTGGTCAAGGTATTTGACGAGCGCAACGCGCTTCCCGACGAGCTTGCGGCAATGGATGGTAAGGAGGTGGGCGAGGTTATAATAAAATCTCACGCAAAATCCTCATACTTCTATTACGCTAACGATGCCGAAACGGAAAAGAAATTCCACGACGGCTTTATGTACACCGGCGACCTTGGCGTTTGGGATAAGAACCGCTTTATAAGCATTGTCGGACGTAAGGACGATATGATTATTTCCGGCGGTGAGAATATTTATCCGGCGCAGGTTGAGGAAACGCTGAATACTCATCCAAAGGTTGCCGACAGTATTGTAACAGCCGTTCCCGATAAGGTACGAGGGGAGATTGTAACGGCGTATATTGTGAAAGCAGACAATTCACTGACGGTAAGTGAACTGGAGGAATTCTGTAAGCAAAGCCCGATGATTGCGAATTATAAGCGCCCGCGCTATTACCGCTTTGTCGCTGATGTGCCTGTTAATGCAACGGGTAAAAAGCTCCACTATAAAATGAAGGAACTTGCAAAGGACGATTTATTGAACGGTCTTTTGATTAGAGTATAAGACGATGGAGCTTATAGATTTTCACACGCATATTTACCCTGATAAACTGGCTGTAAAAGGCAGTCAGAGTATATGTGACTTTTATGGCCTTGAATATCACTGCACGGGCAGTGCGGATGTGCTTTTGAATGAAGGAAAGCTTGCAGGTATATCGGAATTTCTGCTTTTGCCGGTGGCGGTGAAAGCGGCGCACGTGCGGAGTATAAACGATTTTACCGCGAAAGAGGTAAGAGAGCATAAGGAGTTTCACGGACTCGGAAGTATTCACGCCAGCATGGAGGATATTTTATCTGAGGTGGAGCGTATTAAAGCTTTAGGGCTTAAAGGAGTTAAAATCCATCCGGATACGCAGCGGTTTGCAATAGACGATGAAAGGCTCTATCCGATGTATGACGCGCTCGGAGAGGATATGCTGCTTATCGTGCATTGCGGTGACCCAAGATATGACTTTTCAAGGCCTGAACGGCTTAAAAGAGTGCTTGACGCCTTCCCCAAGCTAAAGGTGGTTGGTGCGCACTTAGGCGGTTGGTCTATGTTTGATGAGGCGTTTGAATATCTTAAGGACACCGGATGCTATGTGGATATTTCAAGCTGTATAATGTTCATAGGTGCAGAGAAAACTAAAGAATATATAGGTAAGTATGGCGCGGACAAGGTCTTGTTCGGAACAGATTTTCCGCTGTGGAATCCGGTCAAAGAGGTTGAGAGATTTATATCACTGAATATATCTGAAACTGACAGGGAAAAAATAGCATATAAAAATGCGCGCAGGTTGCTTAGTGTCCCTACCTATAAAAACAGCAGCAGGCTGAGCGCGATAATTGCCATACCGACAATCACGCCTATAATTGTTATTTTACTCTTTTCATATTCACGCGCCATAGGCAGAAGCTCCTCCAGCGAGATAAACACCATAATACCGGCAATTGCGCCGAAGAGGATACCGAAAATTGTATCATTAAAGAACGGGCGCAAAAGAAGGTAGCCGATTATAGCTCCCAGGGGTTCGGTAATGCCGGAAAAGAACGACACCCAGAACGCCTTGCGGCGGCTGCCGGTGGAGTAATAAATAGGTACGCTTGTTGCTATTCCCTCGGGAATATTGTGAATTGCTATTGCAACTGCAATGGCAATTCCCAAATGCGGATCCTTTAAAGCCGACGTAAACGTTGCAAGACCTTCTGAGATTCCCGCAACAGTGTTAATAAGAAAAATAAGGTAAATTAAGTCTTATAGTCGCAAAAGGTTGGAAGGTGTATTATTATGGATTTAAATTACATTGATATTATCATCAAAAAAGAAAACCTCATAGAGTTTTACGAGATGTTTAGAAATAATAATGATGCTTTAATTCCAAATTCTTTTTGGACAAGCACCAATGGTAGATAAGGTCACCAAAAACAAGGGGGTTTTCCCGACGGATGACAGCCTGTTTAAAATGCTGTATCTTGCGATGATGGATATTACGCGTAAATGGACGGGCAGGCGCCGTGACTGGGGCGAGATACATTCGCAGCTGGAGATATTCGTCATAATGCTCACAGGGATATTCGGGACATTCAAAGCAATACTGCAAATTGCCGTGCCGGACACTGCATGGAGCCATCGGGCAGACAGCCGCGCAGGAGCTATCTTTAAAGCAGCCGTTACAGTTACCCTGCAGACGGTATCCGCATAGTCCGCAGTTAAGCCCGCAGAGAGAAAAAAGTCCGTCTGTTCTTTCAAAGTTCTCAATACTCATAGTGACCTCTTATTTCTTCTGATTGCCGCAAGCATATCCATAGGGGTTCCTGTAAACTGTTCCTGTAAAATGCACTGTAATCAACTCCCTCTCACATCATAATTCAGTCACAAAGCTTTCTATCGGATTACGCTTGTAGTGCCATGCATTTGCCTTTGCTTTTTCGTTCGGATAACCGAGTCCGAGCATCATCACGGGGATAATATGATTTGGTAAGCCGTAAACATCGGCAACGGTTTTTGAGTCAAAGCCGCGAACCCAGATTGTGTGAACACCAAGCTCCTCCGCTTCGTACATCATCGTTGTAGCCGATATTGTTGCATCCTGTTCGCCTGAGTTGTAGTTTTGATAATATCTGTCGGCGGGATTTACCCACGCTTCGTTTAAGTCGTAGCAGACAAGTATCATCAGCGGCACATTGTAGTGAAAATGAGTAACGGTTTTCAGCTTGTTAAGACCGTCCTCGCTTCTTATAAGATAAAATCTCTGCGGCTGATAATTACACGCTGTCGGAACAATCCTTCCCGCCTCAAGTATCTTGTCAAGCTTTTCCTGCTCAACAGGACGGCTCGAAAAGAAACGCTCCGAATAACGGTTTTTTGCAAGCTCAAGAAAATTCATAGTAATCTCTCCTTCAAAATGTTTTGTTGACAATAGTATATCCGAAACGCTTGACAGAATCAATATACGAAAATATAATTATGTTATAAAATCTTACAAAATATAAATTATGTTAAAACAGAGGTACTATAAATGGCGGAAATAGAGCGTCCCACATTCTATTATCATTTCAAGGATAAGTATGACCTTGTTGCGTGGATATTTTTAAATGATGCCTACGATACCGATATTATATCCGCAGAGTCGGCAGCGCGGGGCATGGCAAAAATGCGACAGGAGTTTATCTTCTACAAGAGAGCCTATGACGATGTTTCGCAGAACGCTTTGTGGCAGTATATGCTTGAATATTTCGTTAAACGATATGAACTCATTGCAAAAGAAAAGCTGAATACCGAAATTCTCGATACTCAGCTTAAATATTCTATTCGGCTTTATTGCTACGGCTGCGTGGGGATTACTAAGGAGTGGCTTTTGAGAGATAACACCATCTCGGCTGAAACGGTTGTAAAAATGATGTTTGAGTCAATGCCTGATGTGATGAGACTGGTGTATTTTGCAAAAGAGTAAAATAAGTATATAAAGAATATATGTTCTGACACTATTAAACAAGCGCATACAATACTCTTCAAAGTAAATAAATACGAGATTGACATTTTAAAGCATATATGTTAAAATCTATTAAAGTTTTAAGTTGGTGAGGGAATGGCTTTGAGTGAATATCTATGCACAACAAAAAAGTCACAAAGAATTGCCGCCGCTGTATTAAGCGCGGTAGTTCTTCTTGCCATGCTGTTTTCCGTAATTTTTATGATCGAGGAAGCTCACCATGACTGCGTTGGCGAGGACTGTCCTGTCTGCGCGAGTATTTCGGCGTGCGTAAAGACGTTTGACAGCCTTGCGGACGGTGCTGCAAAGCCAAAAATACCGATTGTTTTAGCTTTATTTACAGCCGTTGCAGCTATAACGGCATCAACGCAAATTTTTTCATCAGAAACACTTATTTCCAAAAAAATCCGTCAGAATAATTGAAGCCTTTCAAAAGGTGACACGCTTTATTTGTGTACCCTTGTTTTTTGTGTACAAAAAAATACGGAGGTTTATTTATCATGAAAAAATTTATAACAATCATAGCCACCGCAGCTTTAGCGGTCGGTATTTTTTCTGCGTGCGGAACACAGAAGAACGCAGCAACGGAGCAGGAAAAGGCAAGGCTTAAAATCGTAACAACAATTTTCCCCGAGTACGACTGGGTGAACGAGATACTCGGAGATAACAAAGCAGATGTAACGCTTCTTTTGGACAACGGCGTTGACCTGCACAGCTATCAGCCCACAGCGGAGGATATTTTAAAGATTTCCGAATGTGATATGTTTATATATGTCGGCGGCGAGTCGGACGAATGGGCAGAGGACGCATTAAAGGAAGCAAAAAATAAAAATATGAAGGTTGTAAATCTTCTCGAAGCTCTCGGCGAAACAGTTAAGGAAGAAGAGGTCAAGGAGGGTATGCAGGAGGAAGAACATGAGCATGAGGAAAACGGCGAACATAAGGAGCATGAGGAACCCGAATATGACGAGCACGTTTGGCTGTCTTTGAAAAACACACAGACTCTTGTTACAAAAATCGCTGATACTCTTTCCCAAACAGACGCAAAAAACGCCGCAAGCTATAAGTCAAACGCAAACGCCTACAACCAAAAGCTTGCCCGGCTTGATGATGAGTATCGGTCGGCGGTGAACGCCGCTTCGGCAAAGACTCTTCTGTTCGGCGACCGTTTCCCGTTCCGATACCTTGTTGACGACTACGGACTTGACTACTACGCGGCATTTGCAGGCTGCAGCGCGGAAACAGAGGCAAGCTTTGAAACAATACTATT
>JAFQYK010000030.1 GCA_017406485.1 Clostridia bacterium | reverse complement strand
GTTGTCGATAGGACGGATTACGCTGTAATCCTTAACCTCGCAGCCCTCAATGTTCTCACCAAGCGTCTTGCCTGTTACGGTTATCGTGTCGAGCTTTAAGAGGTTCTTCTTAGAAAGCTCGTTCATAAGCGCCTGCACGCCGCCCGCCATATACAAATCCTGAATATGATGCTCGCCTGCCGGTGCAAGGTGGCAGAGGTTCGGTGTTTCCTTGCTTATTTCGTTCGCATAATCAAGCGTAATCGGCGCCTTTGCCTCGTATGCTATTGCCGGAAGGTGAAGCATTGAGTTTGTGCTGCAGCCGAGCGCCATATCAACGCGGAGCGCGTTGTAAAGCGAATCGGGAGTTATGATGTCGCGCGGACGGATGTTCTTTTCAAGAAGCTCCATAATTTTCATACCGGCGTGTTTTGCAAGGCGAATTCTCTCGGAATAAACCGCAGGAATTGTGCCGTTGCCGGGAAGAGCCATACCGAGAACCTCACAAAGACAGTTCATCGAGTTAGCCGTGAACATACCCGAGCAGGAGCCGCACGACGGACAAGCCGCGTTTTCAAGATTAAGAAGTTCATTTTCATCAATCGTACCCGCCTTAAACGCGCCGACAGCCTCAAACGCGGTATTTAGATCACGGAACTTGCCGCTGTAATTCATTGAAAGCATTGCGCCGCCGCTTACGACGATTGACGGAATGTTAAGACGCGCCGCCGCTATAAGCATACCCGGAACAATCTTGTCGCAGTTAGGAATAAGCACGAGCGCGTCAAGACCGTGCGCGAGAGCCATTGACTCAATCGAGTCGGCTATAAGCTCGCGTGAAGCCAAAGAATACTTCATACCGATATGTCCCATTGCAATACCGTCACAGACGCCGATTGCGGGGAATTCAAGCGGTGTGCCTCCGGCAATTCTGACACCTGCCTTAACGGCCTCGGCTATCTTGTCAAGGTTTACGTGGCCGGGGATAATCTCGTTCTTGGAGCTTACCACGCCTATTAAGGGGCGGCTTATCTCCTCGTCCGTCAGCCCCGACGCCTTAAAGAGCGAGCGGTGCGGAGTTTTCTCCAGACCTTTTTTTACTACGTCACTGTACATTTATTTTTCCTCCTTTTTTTATCTCATAAATAATTTAAGTAAAATATTATTATTGTACAAAAATTTAACGATATATGATTTATCAATTGCCTCGTACACAATATTATCCGTAGGCGCGAGCATAGTGAATACAGCCAGCGCCAAAAGCACTATAAATATCACATTCACCATTCCCAACAGTCCGCCCAGGAGCTTATTAGCGCCCTTTATAAGCGGCAGCTTGGTTGCGCTGTCTACAATAAGAAACACCACCATAAGCGCAAGGCGTATAAGTATAAACAGCGCCACACATACGCCGATTATGATAATCGCGCCTGTGAGTGATTTTGCCGCGGCGGATTTAATTGCTTCAGCGGTGTTTATGGTAGCGTCAGTCGCGACCTTGACCTCGTTTTGCATAAATTCGGGAAGTTTAAGTGTTTCCGCTATATTTACACCGCCGCCGGGCGGTATTGTTATGATAGAGGAAACAGAATTTTCCAGGTTATCAGCAATTTGTGTATGTGATACAAAATCTGCCGCCGGGTTCTTTAAAAACATAACAAGCACTATCGTTATAATGAGAGCCGCTATTTTCCATACGGATTTTACCAGCCCCTTTTTACGCCAGTATGAGAATGCAAGAATTAGTATTAAAACAAGCAATATATCGGCGATTATACCCATTTTTAAATCACCCCCGCTAAATTCTGACAATTTCAATGTTGTTAGAGTATACTATCACAAAGGTATTCTGTGAAACAAGCATAAGATTTTTAATATCCATAGCCGCGGTATACTTGGTCATATTATCAATACTCGTTCTGCCGCAATAAATATCCTTGCCTATGCTGTAAACAACAGTTTTATCCTCGACGTCTATAAAGCTGCAGATGCCGTTTATCTCCTTTACGGAAATCTCCTTACCGTTTTTGTCGTACGTGCCAATCATCGGCACAATGCCGTTATCATAAGAGATTATCTTTGTGCCGCCTGTATCTATAGCCGAGTGCGTGAGCTGCACGTCGTCCATAATGTTATCGGATACCACCTCGCCATTCTCCGAAAGAACCGTAATGCGGTTATCGCCGAAGGCTGTCAGTGTGTTGCCTGTAAAGGTAAGATTATAAATAACACTGTCCTCGACATTTATCTGCGAATAGCTTTTATCCTCGTTTACGTCAAAGAACATAATTGTACTCTTTACCTCAGTATCGGTATTTAAAAGTGAAACGGCTATTTTTCTTGACGGCGACGCAATATCCGCCGCAATCACCGCGTAGCTGCCCGACGCCCAGGAATAAATCTGCTCACCTATCTTGTTATACACGGAAATACCGCCGCGATAAGTGGATTTATCGGTTATAAGTATACAGTCGCCTGTCTGCGAAACGCTTGCGGATTTTATAGTGTCGGGGTCGTCCGTTTCGTATATCAGCTTTTTGTCTGTGTAGAGGCATAGCTTGTGCCTGCCCTTTTCAGCGATAAGTATGTAGCTGCCCTGGACGGATAAAATCGGGTCAACAATCAGCGTGTTTTCCTCCCAGGATACTTTACCGCTTGAGTCAATAAATGAAAGATGGTTCGGTGAAGCACATATAACACCGTCCTTATAGGGGAGTATTTTCGCGTTTATAATATTGCCCGGTGAAATAATAGTGCTGTTTTGAATGACGGTATTGTAACGGGTTTCCTCCTTCGGCTCTTCATACTGCTGCGTCATTGGATTAGGTTTAAACAGATTTCCGAAAAGAGAGTTAAAATTGTTAGCAAAGTTCACTTTATACTGTGCTATAAAACCTGTGTCAATGCTAAAAAAGGCTATAATTGCAGTAATAACCACCGCAGCCGCCAAACCTATACCGATAAAGCGCAGTGTTTTCTTATCGCCCGTAACACGCTCTCCGTCATAATCATCGTCAAAATCCTCGTCAGCTAATTCCGTATCTTCATCACTGACGTTTTCTGCAGGTAAATTTTCAGTCTCGTCCTGCGCTTCAATTTCTGCCGTAGCGGCCTCTTCAGCGGTGTCATACGGCTCGGAAGCATAATCGTCGTCTATATCGAAACTCTCGTCATCCTCATAGTTTTCAGAAACCGCGTCATCGCTTTCAGTCGCTTCAGAAGCGGAAGACTCGTCATAAAAATCGGAAAAATCATCCACTTCATCCGCTTCATCATATGAAATAAGCTCGTCAATGCTTTCCTCGAATTCTTCATCATCCCTCACCGTAATACACCTCCTTTAAGCAAAGCCCCTCGCTTGGAGCCGTGATACCGGCTCTTTCCCGGTTCTTTGAATTTATTATTTCCGCCATATCCTTGGGATCAATTTTGCCGTTTCCGCAGAATACAAGCGTTCCGGCTATTATCCGCACCATATTGTACAGAAAGCCGTTTCCCTTTATATCAATCGTAATAATATCTTCGTCTTTTGTAACGTCTAAAGAATATATTTCTCTTACAGTCGTTTTCACCGTAAAGCCGCTTGAAGCAAAGCCGATAAAATCGTGTTCGCCTATAAATGCCTTGGCAGCCTCGCGCATTTTTTGGGTGTCAAGCGGATATTTGTAGTGCCACGCGTAGCGGTGCATAACCGCGTCCGAAAATTCGCGGTTTAATATTTTGTACACATACCGCTTCGCCACCGCGCTTTTATTCGCGTGGAAATCCTCGCTGACTTCCTCCGCCGCAAAGCATACTATATCATCGGGTAAGTTTGCATTCAAGGCATACGGGTACTTTTCCGCGGGAATTGACGCGCCGGTATGGAAATTACACACATAATTTTCAGCGTGAACACCGGTATCCGTACGCCCGCAGCCGATTACAGCGACGCTTTCGCCGGTGA
Source organism: Clostridia bacterium (assembly GCA_017406485.1). Classification (GTDB taxonomy): domain Bacteria; phylum Bacillota; class Clostridia; order UBA1381; family UBA1381; genus Hominilimicola. The sequence goes on along the minus strand of JAFQYK010000030.1, from coordinate 1,005 downwards.
TTTTCTTAAGCGCGTCAGTCACAATCTGCTGCACCGTTATTGCATTTTTCTGTATCTGCCAGCCGTGATAAGCTGTGCCGTCATATTGCAGTGTTAATTTAATATTCATCTTCCTATTTTATCACACTTACCCTTGTTTTTCAATGTGTAATTTTTACTTTAAAACCTAAAATACAAAAACGGGTTATATGTCTGACCAACAAGCAATATAAAGCAAGCGGCAAGACCGAGAACCACCAACACCGGCTCCGAAATAAGCGCAAATTTTTCGTGCTTTTTACACAGATGACCGTATAATGTAACCGGTATCGGTGTTGACGCGAGTATGCATACGATAAACAGCCACAAATTCGTAAAGAATGCGGAATGTACCGTCAGATCGTACATCGGTGCGCCGAAGCCGAACGCGCTCTGCACAAATATCCAAAACGCGTTTAAGTCCGTAAAGTAGAACAGTCCCCAACCCATAATAACGAGAAACATCGTGTATATATGCGAAAAAGGGGAGGGTATGCGCTGCAGCCTTCCGCCAAACAGCTTTTTTTCAATAAGCAGCACAACGCCGTAAAACAAGCCCCACAGAATAAAATTCCAGCTTGCGCCGTGCCAAAGACCTGTCAAAAACCACACCGCGAGAATATTGCGCAAATGCCTGTACCGGTTACCGCCGAGGGGGATATATATATAGTCGCGGAAGAATGTCGAGAGTGAAATATGCCACCGCCGCCAGAAATCGGTCACGCTTGACGCGATATACGGATAGCGGAAGTTTTCCCCGAACTTAAACCCAAGCATACGCCCAAGACCAATCGCCATATCGCTGTAGCCGGAAAAATCAAAGTAAATCTGAAATGTGAACATCGCAATACCGAGCCACGCGGAAGCTACCGTATACCGCGTTGTGCCGAGAAGCATTGTCGCGATTGTTCCGGCGTTATTTGCAAGTATGACCTTTTTGCATAGTCCCACCGTAAACCGTTTTATACCGTATGCAAAATCCTCCGC
>JAFQYK010000259.1 GCA_017406485.1 Clostridia bacterium | reverse complement strand
GGAAATGAAGTGCCGCTTTTAAGCGGTAATACACCGGACGGATATTTGCTTACATACTGCAGGCCGCTGTTTAAAAGCGATGGCAGTTATAGCTGTCACGTTTGTGTTGATTTCTCAATGGAGAAGCTCAAAAAAAGAGGTATGCTGTTTACACTGCAGGTTATGATGTTCCTATGTATCGCAATTATTCTTGTACTGCTCGGAGATATTTATATGATCAGGCGTGTAATTACTACGCCGATTGGTAAACTGTATACAGCGCTCGGTAATTTTAAATATGAAACGGAAAACGATCAAAGACGCAGTATACGCGCGGTTAAAAATGTCAATATCAACACAGGCGATGAAATACAGGTTCTATACGACTCGCTGGTTTCGGTGATGGAGAACGGATACAATTATATGAAAAATCTCAACATTGCCAGAAAGGACATAGAGCACAAGGAAGAGATTATAGGTGAAATAAGTAAGACAGCTTACGAGGACCCTCTCACCGGCGCAGGCAGCAAAGCGGCGTACGATAAAGAATATGAAATACTGGAGCGCGAGTTTGCGGAAGGCAATACTAAATTTGCCATACTCGTATGCGATATAAACGATCTGAAGTATATAAACGACACCTTTGGTCACGAGGCAGGCAACAGCTATATAACCGGCTGCGTCGAAATGCTCAGGAGGGTATATGCAAATTCGTCCATATTCCGTATCGGAGGCGATGAATTCACGGTTATACTTAAAGATAAAGAATACGCTGAGAGACACGAGAAATACAAGCAAATAACCGCAAGTTTTAAGAAAACCTGCCGTCAAAAAGGGAAAAATCCGTGGGAGCGTTATGCAATGTCAGTTGGTATGGATGAGATTAAGGCCGACGACAAATGCTTAGATGACGTATTTAAGCGCGCAGATGAAAAGATGTATAAAAACAAACGCGCATATAAGGCAAAGTACGGCAGTTACAGATAAAAATTCGACAAAATCAGAAAAAAAGCGCAAGACAACACTTCAGGGTCTTGCGCTTTTATATTCAACATTGAATAAATTCAGCAAATTTTTGCGTATGGCTTATAAGCTCCTTACGTTTCTCCTCCGAGAGGGTGAATATGCTCAAAAACGGCTTGGAAAACGGCCTCATACCGTAGCTTTTTAACAGGTTATGCACTATTTGCGGTCCTTCGCCGCTCCACCCGTAGGAGCCGAAGGTGAAAAAGGGCTTGTGACGCATTTTTAAGGGCGTCAAAGCGGCTATTTTGCCGAGAAGTAATTTATCCGAGCCGTTGTTTTCCGTTTGCGTGCCGACAATAAGAGCAGAGGAATTGTGTATAAGCTCTGAAAAATCGCAGTTATCCCCTGCGCAAAGCAGGTGAGTTTCTGTGTTTTCAAGAGCTTCTTTTATCGTCTTAGCCATTTTCTCTGTAGCGCCGTATCTTGACGAGTATAAAATCACAACACCGCTGTCTGCCTGTTCTGTTTCAGCTACCGGCGCGGCTTTATTGCCTTTCCCGGTACATATCAAATCAATATCAAGCTTTGCTATTCTTTCAAGCGCATTTGATGTGAAGTCCGGAAACAGGTATTCTTCACCCTCACTCATTAAATCGCACGAAAACAGCGTCCTTGTGCTTTCCTCGTATGTAACCATACTGTCAGGCCAATTTATATTTGGAGTTATGAGGAATTTAAGCGATAAACCGTTACCTAAATCAAGTATGGCGTCATCCTTTGCAACCTGCTCATTAAAGCCGCGGTTTAGCATTTCCTTTAAATTACGAAGCCCGGCAACTGTCGCGATCACTTCTATATCGGGATTTTTTTCCAGCAGCGGGCCTACGGCGCCGGACTTGTTCTGCTCAGTATGGTTACAGATTAGATAATCTATTTTGGTTACGGGCGTGATTTGCTCAATGTTGGTTATTAAATCATCTGCAAAGTCTTTTAAAACCGTATCAATAAGCGCAATCTTTTCGCCGGTTATGAGATAGGCGTTGTTGCCGCCCGCGCCGACATTGTATATATTTGGTCTTATCTGCATATTATCGACGCCCAGTCCTTTCTTTTGTTTACGGCTACAATTTCAAATCCGTTATCAAGAAGCGCGGCTTTTACATCGTCTATTCTGTCCTCGATTATTCCTGATGTTATAAATACGCCGCCTTCCTTCATATACTCCCTCGCCTTAGGCGCAAGACCGATTATAACATCGGCTACAATATTTGCACATACTACCTCATACTTATTTCTTGAGATTTCCGCCTGTATATCGGAATCTGTTACAACGTTTCCTGCAAGAACGGTGTATTTTGACTTGTCTACATTGTTTCTCGCCGCATTTTGGTATGCTGTATCAACCGCATTGGGGTCTATATCCACCGCAACCGCCTCACTTGCGCCAAGCATCAGCGCGATTACCGACAAAATACCGCTACCGCAGCCGAGGTCAAGCATTTTATCGCCGGGCTTTATGTACTTTTCAAGCGCTTCAAGGCATAGCTGCGTGGTGTAGTGCGAGCCTGTTCCGAACGACATTCCCGGTTCAATGTTGAATACAATTCTGTCTGTAGGCTTTTCAAGTTCCTCCCATTCCGGCTTTATTAAAAGCCTTTCTCCTATCTCCATTGTGTGGAAATATTTGCGCCAGTTGTTCGCCCAGTCCTCTTCCGTCATACCGTCTGTTTCCATTTCAAGACGTCCGAAAACGTTATCAATGTCAAGTGATTTAAGCTCCGCAAGCGTTGATTTTATCGCTAAAAGAAGTTCGCGGCCCGCGGTGTCGTCGCTTACGTAGACCTTGACGTTTGTTTCGCCGTGCATTTTGGTGACCAAATCCTCATCAACGTAATCCCAGAATTCCTTGCTTTCCTCTAAAAAGTCGTCAAACTCCTTGGCGTCCTCTATTTCAAGACCTGTTATGCCGAGCTGCAGAAGCCTGCCGGAAACAGGCTCTATTCCGGCGTTTGTTGTGTATATTGTTACCTTTATCCAGTTCATTTTATCCTCCAATATGAATACAGGGCGGCCAATGACCGCCCCTACGGGTTTAATCCAAAAAGTCCTTTAGCTTCTTGCTTCTTGACGGGTGGCGCAGCTTTCTGAGCGCCTTTGCTTCAATCTGTCTGATACGCTCACGCGTTACGCCAAATTCCGTGCCTACCTCTTCAAGTGTTCTCGCGCGTCCGTCATCAAGTCCAAAGCGCAGACGCAGCACCTTTGCCTCGCGCGGGGTAAGCGTTGACAATACGTCACCAAGCTGCTCCTTCAGAAGCACAAAACTTGCCGCCTCGCTTGGCGCGGGCGCGTCATCATCGGGAATAAAGTCACCCAAGTGACTGTCCTCCTCCTCGCCTATCGGTGTTTCCAAAGAAACAGGCTCCTGGGAAATTTTGGAAATCTCGCGTACCTTTTCAACCGACATATTAAGCTCCTTCGCAAGCTCCTCCGGAGTCGGCTCTCGGCCAAGCTCCTGCACAAGCTGACGCGACACTCTTACGAGCTTGTTTATCGTTTCAACCATATGAACAGGAATACGGATTGTTCTCGCCTGGTCGGCAATAGCGCGCGTAATAGCCTGTCTTATCCACCAGGTAGCATATGTCGAGAACTTGTAACCCTTGGTATAGTCAAACTTGTCCACCGCCTTTATAAGGCCGAGGTTACCCTCTTGTATAAGGTCGAGAAATAACATACCGCGGCCGACATAGCGCTTTGCTATGCTGACAACAAGACGCAGATTGGCTTCGGCCAGATTTTTCTTTGCCTTTTCACCGTCGGATATAAGAAATTCAAGCTGCTCGCGCTCCTCGTCAGAAAATTCAGCTTCCTCGTCCGCAATCTGCAGCTTTGCCTCCTCACCGTCGGCCATACGCTTAGCTAAGGACATTTCCTCCTCAGCCGTGAGCAGGTCAACCTTACCTATTTCCTTCAGGTACATTTTAACGTGGTCGTCTATATTGATACCCTCCGGAACGGATAAATCTTCAAGCTCTTCCTTTGTAACCTCGATCTCCTCAAGCTCCTTGTCAAGGTCCTCTACGAGCTCTATACCCTCCTTTTCAAAGCGGTCATACAGCGTTTCAATCTCGTCAGCCGTAATCTCTACCTCTTCAAAGGCATCGTTTATCTCCTTATAGGAAAGCATCCCCTTCTGCTTACCTTTCTCTATAAGCTCCTTCTTAATCTGCTTTTTCTTTTCGAGCATTCTGTTATTCCTCCCAAGTATTTTTTTCACTTTTTATCCTCTCGCGCTCCTTGTATAGCTCACTGAGTGCGGCCGGATTGGTTTCGTTCTTTATTTTTAAATCAAGCCGTTCAAGGCTGATTGTATATAGTAGGTCGTTTACGGTTGCTTCGTCGCCGTCATATATTTCAAGGTTATAAAAAACCTCCGACGCGCTGCTTAAATCGTTGCCTTCAAAATCATTCAGTATCATAGCCGGCTCCGGAGTTTCATCCCTTTCATATGCGCTGTATATCTCCTTTGCCAGCCGCCTGTATACCTCCGTGGAATATTCTTCCGGCTTTATACGTTTGGCTGCCATACGTCCGAGCCGCTTGCTTTTCACGATAAGTCCCAAAAGCCGCTTTTCCGCTTCGAGAAGTTTTTTTGAGGTTTGCTCATTTTTAACGGCTTCTCTTTGTCGGCGTTCCGTCTGTTTAACATACTCGCTCTTTTTCGGTATACGGCTTCTGTAGCTTTTCTGCGAGGTCTTTTCGCGGTATTTGGCAAGTATAGCGTCTCGGCTGATGCCTGTGTCGTCTGCGACCTTTGTTATATAGGCGTCAACCTCAACCGCGTCCTTTATCCCCATAAAGATATTAACCGCTTCGTCAATAAATAATACCTTGCCGTCGGGTGTTGTCGTATCGTAGCGGCCTTTTATAAGCGATATTTTGAACTCCGTGGACGGCATCGCATTTCTGACCGCTTCCTTAAACCCCTCAATACCGTTCTTATTTATGTATTCATCAGGGTCTTTCGCATTTCGAAGCCGTATAACGCGCGACCTGCCGCCGGCTTCGGCTATAACGTCTATTGCGCGCAGCGCCGCCTTTGTGCCTGCCTCGTCCATATCGTAGCAAATGAGTATTTCGTTTGCGTAGCGCAGCATCAGCTTTGCCTGGTTTTCCGTTATGGCTGTACCGAGCGTTGCAACTATGTTGTGTACTCCTGCCTGATATACCGAAATCACGTCCATATAGCCCTCGCAGAGAATTATATCCTGTTCATTTGAGTTTTTTGCAAGATTTAACGAAAACAAATTGCGTCCTTTGTCAAATACAGGCGTTTCGGGCGAATTGAGATATTTCGGTATTGAATAGCCGTTTATTTCCTTTTGATTGTGCATAACACGTCCGCCAAAGCCTATCACGTTGCCGCGCACATCTATTATCGGGAACATTACACGGTCACGGAATTTGTCGCGAATTTGCCCTTCGCGGCTTACCGCAAGTCCGGCTTCTACTATTTCCTTTGCGGTGTACGTCTTAGACATCAGGTACTTTACAAGTGTGTCGCGACCCTCAGGCGCGTATCCGAGACCGTAGGTTGTTATCGTTTTCCACGGTATATTGCGCTGTTTAAAATACTGCTTAGCCTTTGCGCCTGTTTTTGCATCCTTTAAGCAGGCGAAAAAGAAACGCGCAGCTTCCTTAGTCATCGCCAGTATACGCTTTTTTTTCTCGTGCTCGGCGTCGCTTTCCATACCGCCGCCCTCGGGTATCACTATACCTGCCCTGTCTGCCAAAACGTGCAGCGCGTCAACAAAGTCAAGGTTTTCCGTGCGCATAACAAACTGTACAAGGTTACCGCTTGCGCCGCAGCCGAAGCAGTGGAATAACTGCTTGTCCTGGCTTACGTGAAAGGAAGGTGTTTTTTCGTGATGAAACGGGCATAAGCCGCTGTAATCCCTGCCGGATTTTTTTAGCGTTACATATTGCGATACATAGTCTATGATGTCATTTTCATCGCATATTCTCGCTATCATATCGTTTGAAATCCGCGCCATACGCCTTCACCTCCCGCACATTTTTGAACATACAGTAAATATTTACCCATTTAGAGCAAAATAAAACATTTTTTCGTCAATTTTATAGCAAACTATTTTGTCGCACCCTTTATAATACAACATTTGACAGCTAAAACCCTTTTTTGTTTTGCAAAAAAAATTGAGAGGAGTTTTATCCTCTCAAAACCTTTACCACATCTGTGCCGCGCCGATTAGTTCGGTTATATCCTTTATGTTATAACGTTCCATATATTGCTGAATGTCAGCTTTTACGCTTTTTACAAGGTCGGGCTTCGCAAATAGAGATGTTCCCAGTGCTACAAGCGATGCGCCCGCGAGCATAAACTCGATTACGTCCTCGCCGGTCATAACGCCGCCCATACCGATTATCGGGAGATTTGTCGCCGCGTATACATCGTGTACCATACGTATAGCAACCGGCTTTACGGCGGGGCCGGAAAGTCCGCCTGTGTTGTTTTTAAGAAGCGGGCGTTTGGTGTGAATGTCTATCTTCATACCGAGAAGCGTGTTTATAAGCGACAGACCGTCCGCACCGCCGTCCTCTGCCGCCTTGGCGATTTCGGCAATCGAGGTAACGTTTGGTGATAGTTTTACGACAAGCGGCTTTTTGCAGTACCTTTTAACCTCTCTTGTAAGCCTGTTTACCACCTTCGCGTCAGTGCCGAACGCCATACCTCCGTGCTTTACGTTCGGGCAGGAGATGTTCATTTCTATTATCGCTGTGTCTGTTTCGGAAAGTATCTCCGCCATTTCGCAGTATTCCTCTATCGTGTTACCCGACATATTTGCAATTACGTTAGTGTCGTACTCAGACAGTATAGGCATTATGTTTTCCGCGAAGAATTCCACGCCGGGGTTTTGCAGTCCTACGCTGTTTAAAATGCCCGAAGCTGTTTCGGCTATTCTCGGGGGCGGATTGCCTGCGCGCGGTGTGCGCGTAAGTCCCTTTGCGCCAAAACCGCCGTATTCCTCTAAGGGCGCAAACTCGCTGTATTCCATACCGAAGCCGAACGTTCCCGAAGCTGTCACAATCGGGTTTTTAAATTCCACTCCGCAGAAGTTTATATTCATCTTAGTCATTGAGGGTTACCTCCTCACTATAGAATACGGGGCCGTTTGTGCAGACCTTTGCGTAGCGGTCTGTTCCCTCTTTGTTCGTTTCACAACTGCATACCAGACACGCACCTATTCCGCAACCCATACGCTGCTCTAAGGAAAGCTGGCACGGTATATCTCTGACCTCTGCGATTTTCTTTACGGCTTTAAGCATTGGCATAGGACCGCAGGAGTAAATCATATCGCAATCATTCATACGTAAGTAGCCCTCCATTGCCGCCGCAATATAGCCGTTATAGCCGTAGCTGCCATCGTCTGTACCCACAATAGTCAGCGCGGAAGCGGCCTCAAACTCATTCTCCATAACCACGCGCGACTGATTTCTAAAGCCCAAAAATACCGTTGCGTTATTCCCCAAATCTTTAGCAAGTTTATAAAGCGGAAAAACACCTATACCGCCGCCTATGATTATCGGCTTTGTGACGGATGGCTTTATCTCAAAGCCATGGCCTAAAGGGCCCATTACATCTATATAATCTCCGATTTCTTTTTTAGCAAGCGCCTTTGTTCCCTCGCCCTTTACCTCAAATATAAAGCGTACCTCACCGTTATGCGCGTCACATATGCTAATAGGGCGGCGGAGAAATGTTGACTCTCCGCAATTTATATGCAGAAATTGTCCGCATTGTGTTTCTCGGGCTATATCGTCGCTGGCTATGGTGAAATCAAAAATACCCTCGGCTATTTCTTTTTTTCTTATCAGCTTGCAGTTTTCCTGTTTTTTCATTTAATGCTCCTTTCACTTCATTCCAGTCGCTGTAAGGCAGCGTAAATGTCGCCATTAAATACATTGGTTGCAAAATCTCACTTATTCGATTTTGCTTAGCTCCATTTCGCCCACCTACTTACTTGATTACGCTAACCAGTTCATCTCTCATACGTATTGCTTCTGCTCTTGCCGCCTCGGCGAACTGTTCCTCTTTCCAATCGCCCTTTTTATACGCGCACATTATACCGCGCGACGAGTTTACGATTGCACCAAGTCCGTCATCGTTAAAGCAAGGCACTACGTCCTTTGCTCCGCCGCCCTGCGCGCCGTAGCCGGGTACAAGGAAGTAGGACTGCTTCATTATTTTGCGAAGCGTGGTTGCCTGTTCGGGGTATGTCGCGCCGACAACCGCACCAACCGCACCGTAGCCGCTTTTGCCGATAGTACCTTCATTCCACTTATTTACACATTCCGCCACCTTTTCATATATATGGCTGACGTCTGTGATTAAATCCTGCAATTCACCTGAGGACGGGTTTGAGGTCTTAACAAGCGCGAAAATCGCCTTATCGTAGGTTTTGCAGTCTTTTACAAACGGCATAACGCCGTCTGTGCCGAGGTACGGGTTTACCGTCACGCAGTCCACGCCGCACGGTTCACATTCAACGCCGTCTATGTCTACCTTGCCGAGATACGCCTTTGAATACGCCTCGGCGGTCGAGCCTATGTCGTTGCGCTTAACGTCAAGAATTATATACAAGCCCTTTTTCTTTGCGTAGCTAATAGTGCGGTGCAGAACTTCCTCGCCGTGTATTCCGTACATCTCGTAAAACGCGCTCTGCGGCTTTACAGCGGGTACTACGTCATAGAGCGCGTCTATAAGTCCCTTGTTGTACTCCCATATTGCCTCGGTTGCACCCTTTAAGTTCTGTCCGTACTCCGCGTACGCCTTTTTGCGGATGTATCCGGGTACGTAGTCTATCTTCGGGTCAAGTCCGGCAACCGACGGATTGCCCTTTTCATTTATTTTTTGTACAAGTAAATCTACTGACATTGTTTTCCTCCTTAAAGCAGTACGCCTTGGTTTACTTTTATATCACCGCCGACAATTACATATTCCGGCTTGCCGCAAAGCACAAAGCCGTCATACGGCGAATTTTTGCTCTTGGAATGGAGCTTGTTTATATCAACCGTCCATTCCTTTTCGGGGTCAAATATCGTAATATCCGCCGCGTTGCCGACTTTCAGATTACCCTTGTTAAGCCCTAAAATTCTTGACGGGTTCACTGCCATTTTTTCGATAAGCTCGTTTAGTGTAAGTACACCCTCTTTAACAAGATATTTAAGACCCAAACCAAGCGAGGTTTCAAAGCCCACTATGCCGTTTAAGGCATTTGCAAATTCACAGTTTTTCTCGTCAATGTGGTGCGGCGCGTGGTCGGTTACGATACAGTCTATTGTACCGTCCTTTAAACCGTCCTTTATAGCCTGCACATCATCATCGGTTCTTAAAGGCGGATTCATTTTTGCGAAGGTGTTAAAGCCCTCTACCGCCTTTTCCGTAAGCGTGAAATAATGCGGACACGTTTCGCACGTTACGCGTACGCCGCGCTTTTTAGCCTGTCTTACAAGGTCAACAGACAGACGCGTGCTTACATGCGCTATGTGAACGGGTGTGCCGATAGCTTCAGCGATTATAATGTCGCGCGACACCATAACCTCCTCGGCCGCTCGTGATATACCTCTTAGGCCCATTGCAGTCGCAACCTCTCCCTCGTTCATATAGCCGCCGTCTGCCAAGCCCAAATCCTCACAATGGGATATTACCTTCATATCAAACATATCGGCGTATTCCATCGCGCGGCGCATAAGTCCCGATTCAACTACCGGTCTGCCGTCATCGGAAATTGCAACAGCTCCCGCAAACTTCATTTCGCCAATCTCCGCAAGCTCTTCACCCTTTAAACCCTTTGATACAGCGCCTATAGGGTAAACGTTGCAATATCCGACTTCCCTTGCCTTGTTTATTATATATGAAACAACCGCCTCGTTATCAACTACGGGCTTGGTGTTCGGCATACACGCAACGCTTGTTATACCGCCCATTACCGCCGCGCGCGTTCCGGTTTCAATATCCTCCTTATACTCCTGACCGGGGTCACGTAGGTGGCAGTGCATATCGACAAGTCCCGGAGTTACGATTTTACCGGTTGCGTCTATGACTTCCATTTCTATGCCGGCAAGTTCCTGCCCGTCGCCGATTTCGGCAATAACACCCTTATCAATAAATATGTCAGTTACCTTGTCTATTCCGTTTTCGGGGTCGATTACGCGACCGTTTTTTATTAAAATTCTCATCTGCTCTCCTCCTCAGTTTCGAAACCGCCTCTTGAAAGAATATACATTACCGCCATCCTTACCGCAACACCGCTTGTTACCTGCTCGTTTATGACGCTTTGGTCGCCGTCTATGACGCTCGATGAAAACTCCACTCCGCGGTTTACGGGGCCGGGGTGCATCAGAAGCGCGTCCGGCTTTGCGTATTTAAGCCGCGCGTCATCCACACCGAAAAATCTGTAGTATTCGCGGAGGCTTGGGAAGAGACCG
>JAFQYK010000029.1 GCA_017406485.1 Clostridia bacterium | reverse complement strand
CAAGCAGACTGATTATTACGATAATGATGTGCATCAGCGGGTGGCTATATATGTTCGTGTTTCAACAGATGATGAGAGGCAGACCACTTCTTTTGAGCTTCAGCAGATATATTATGAGGACTTCGTTGCCCGCCACCCCAACTGGACACTCGTTAAAATATACGCTGATGAAGGTATCTCCGGCACTTCGTTAAAGCACAGGGATGAGTTCAATAGAATGATAGCCGACTGCAGAGCCGGAAAAATAGACCTTATAATCACCAAGAGCGTCTCACGATTTGCCCGTAATGTAATGATTACAATAGGCGTTACCCGTGACTTGGCAGAGATGAACCCGCCAATAGGAGTATTCTTTGAGTCAGAGGCTATTTTCTCACTGAAAGACGACTCGCAGTCAGCGCTTACCTTCCTCGCTACTATGGCTGAAGAGGAGTCGCACACACGAAGCAGAAGTATGGAAACATCGCTTAGAATGAGGCTTGACAACGGAATACCACTTACTCCCAAGCTGCTCGGCTATACTCACGATTCGGAAGGGCAGCTCATAATAAACGAAGAGGAAGCTCCGACCGTTAAGCTCGCATTTTATATGTATCTATACGGCTACTCAACCAAGCAAATAGCAGCCACACTAAACGCTCTCGGCCGTAAATCGTATCTTGGCAATATAAACTGGACGCCGGGCGGAGTTGTTCAGATACTCCGAAACGAGCGTCACTGCGGTGATGTGTATACCCGTAAGACCTATACGCCCAACTACAGGGATCATAAATCCCGCAAGAATACAGGTCAAAGACCACGAAGCCGGTATTTAAATCACCATGAGGCTATCGTCACAAGGGATGACTATATCGCCGTCCAGAGGCTTCTTGATAATGCAAAGTACAGAAACCACTCATTCCTGCCGGAACTTAGAGTCATAGACAGCGGAATCCTGCAGGGATTTGTCATAATAAATCCGAGATGGGCGGCATTTAAGGAGGACGATTTTCTCAAAGCCTCGCACAGCGGCTATTCCGAAGAGGATGATCCGGTTTTGAATAACCATGACGAGATAAAGGTCGAGGTAGCCAGAGGTGATTTTGATTTGCGCGGGTTTGAGGTCGCGAGGCTTGAATTGTTTGATAATCAGCGGAGAGCTTATGCCAAGTTTACTGATAAATCCATCAAATTCAGTGCTGCCTGCACTAATAAGCTCGCCGATAAGAACCATATTGAACTGCTCGTAAACCCTTTGACAAGGCAGTTTGCTATCCGTACCACCGACAAAGACAATCGGCAAAGTGTTGTCTGTTCAAAGAAAATAGGCAGGACATACCAACCGAGACAGATTTCAACAGCCGCATTTCAAAGCACTCTCTTCTCGCTATTCGGTTGGAATACTGAATACCGGTATCGGATAGCAGGGACTCTATACGAAGATGAGAGTGAAATTGCTTTTATCTTTGACACAGACGATACTGAGGTGTTTTTGAAACCGCACCAAGCGGCAACAGGCACTGACGGCGAAGCCTGTGAGCCTCTGACGCCATACGGCAAGCGGATAAGAGCAATACCTGTTGATTGGGCAGGGAGTTTCGGAAAGGAATACTACCTACACGAGAAGTCAATAGCCGAACTAAACGCGCAAAGCGAATCCGACTGGAAACTGCGCCTTGAGGGGCAGCTTATTGATACAGGACACAAGATAAATGTAACGAGTTATGACGAACTGAAACGATATATTCAGCAGGAACTTGAAGGAATAAACACTGAGGAGGTATATGATGAGTAACGATATATCATTAGCTAATCAAGAAACTATTGGATCGGCAGCTGATACGCTGACCGCGGACACAGCCGCCGGATTTATAAATTTATCCGAAAATGACGAGGTAATCGAAGCCGGTGATGGATTTGACCTTAACGGCTTTCAAGTGGTGCGCAGAGAGTTCTTTGCTCACCTGCGGGAGCCTTCGGCTACATTCAGCAACTGCAAATTCTATGTTAATCAAGCATGTATTAACAAATTTCCGAAGTATGACTATGCACAGGTACTCATAAACCGCGAAGAGAAGATACTCGCCCTCAGACCGTGCAGCGAATGGTCAAAGGACGCATATCAATGGTGCGGCGAGTCAAAAGGCAAGCGCAAACCCAAGCAGGTCACCTGCAAGCTGTTCTTTGCAAAAGTGTTTGAAATGCTTGAATGGAACCCATCACACAGATACAAGCTGCTCGGTCGGCTTATACATTCAAACGATGAGTATCTTGTTGT
>JAFQYK010000028.1 GCA_017406485.1 Clostridia bacterium | reverse complement strand
TTAGTATAAAACAAACAAACGAAAAAACACCCCAAAACGTAGGTTTTGGGGTGCGTTGGTAGCGGTAAGTGGACTTGAACTTTGGGTTTCATTTTACTTTCTCGCACTTACACGAAAAAACACCCCAAAACGTAGGTTTTGGGGTGCGTTGGTAGCGGTAAGTGGACTTGAACCACTGACACCACGGGTATGAACCGTGTGCTCTAGCCAGCTGAGCTATACCGCCATACGAACGAATAATATTATACACGAAATGCGGGAGCTTGTCAAGCATTTTTTGAGAAAAAAGTCATATTTCTCTATACTTTGCCTGCCCTATTTCATATAAATCGTTACCCTCGCAGTCGATTAGCACTACTGCAGGAAAATCCTCCACCTCAAGGCGTCGGATTGCTTCTGTGCCGAGGTCATCATACGCCACAACATCAGCCTTTTTGATTGCGCCGGCTATAAGCGCGCCTGCGCCGCCGATTGCACCAAGATACACGCACTTATTACGCTTCATTGCATCAACAACCTCCTTACTTCTCGCGCCCTTGCCTATCATACAGCTAAGGCCGTTATCAAGAAGCAGCGGAGTATTCGCGTCCATTCTGCCGGCTGTGGTTGGGCCACAGGAGCCTATCACCTCGCCCGGCTTTGCAGGGCACGGACCTGCGTAGTAGATTGTGTTGTCTTTTAAATCTATCGGGAACGGTTCGCCGTTGTTGAAGTTTTTGACCATTCTCTCATGCGCCGCGTCGCGCGCGGTGTAAATTACGCCTGTGATAAGCACGCTGTCGCCGGCGTGTAAATCCTTTATCTTATCCTTTGTTATAGGTGTTGTAATTCTCTTTTCCATTCGTCAGTCCTCCAGAAAATCCACAACCGAATTTAATATGTATTCGGCGTTCATTTTCTCAAAATAAGCTCTTGCACCCACGCCTTGTATTCCTGTCAGAACAGCGCAGAAATCTGCTCCCATTGCACGTGCGGCTAAAATATCCGCACCCGCGTCACCTACTATGAGTGTGGTTTTTATCTTTTCCTTATCGTAATTGCCGTCTATGAGCTTTTTATCGTCATAATCAGTACCGTAAAGCGCTTTTAGGAACATATACGGATGTGGTTTTGTGAGCGCGTTATTATTAAGCGTTTGCTCCGCGTTCGCAACGTGGTCGTAGTTACACAGGCCGTCTGCGGCAAAGTACGGCAGGGCTTTCCAGTCGCTGAGCGGTACAAGCATTTCTATGCGCGGTCTGCCGGTGCCTGTGCAGACGCGCTTCGTTTCGCTTAACAGCTTTAAAACCGTTAAAAGACCTTCCTTGTCCACAATAGGCTCTTCCTTATAGAGAAGTCCTGCCTTGTGGCCGTGGGCTGACATTTTGCCGCGCAACTCGTCACCCAAAAACCATTCCTGAAACAGCTCGTGCATTTCCTGCCACAATTCGCCGTTGCGCTTTAGGTAATACATATCATAGCCCGTTACGTCACTACACTTTTGTGCAAGCGCGTCATATGCTTCAATTATATTGTCAGGAAGCTGTTTTGCATATGTAAGTACGTCGCGAAAGCTGCCGTACTGCTCGTCGCCCTTCGTTATCCAGGCGATAAGTACCGTAACATAGCCCAAATCCCAGTTGGAGTTTACACCCTTAGACTTTAAGACGCTTATAAGCTCATCACCGCAGAAAACCTCGTCCCTGATTTCCTTCAGGTGGCGCATACAATACTCGGTGTCTATTTTTGCGTGTGATTTATCCGCGAGCGTTTCCCAGACGGTGAGCGCGGCGGCGTTCCAGTAGTTTTGTTCGCTGGTAATGACTCCGTCCATATCGAATATTATCGTGTCGTATTTATTTAAAAATGATTTTAATTTCATATCTATATCCTTTTCCAAAAATTTGCCTGTATCATTTTACATTGTTTTGCCGCTGTTGTCAAGTGCAAAGAAAAATACCGCCTGAAGCGGTATTTTTAGAGGTTTAGTCTGTTTTTGTTCTTTATAAGGATTGGTATTATAACCGCTGAGGAAAGCATACTCATTCCCCATTGGATTGGTGAGGATATTAGCGAGATTAGTGCCGTTTCCCAACCTAACAGCGGTATCTCGGCTATAAAGTAGCCGCCGGTTACGATAATGAACGCCGCTACTGCACCTAATATGAAGTGCATTATATCGGTGTGGTTATAAACAACCTTTCCGATGACAAAGCCCATTATCGCCTTTATGAAAAACGTCGGCAAACAGAATATTGCAAAGCCGGAGAAAAAATCAGCCAAACTATGCCCCACCGCTCCGACTGCCGCGCCGTAAATCGGGCCGAGTAGTATCGCGGCTATGTATATGACCGTGTCACCGAAATGTACGTATCCGCCGCCTATCGGCACCTTCGGCACAATCGTAAGCACGCACGCAAGCGCAGTCAGTACCGCTGCTTGTATGAGCTTTTTTGTATTCTTCATAGTATCACCACATTTCACAGTAAATCTATATGTTTAATATGATACTCCGAATGAACACATTTGTCAAGCCCCAAAACAAAAAAGAAACTGCATTTGCAGCTTCTTTTTATCATTATTCAACTGTCCATTCAATTTTACCCGCAACGCCGGCGGTTTTACCCTTGCGCGCTTCGCTTACCTCGAACGCACGGCCTAAGGCGGTACCGAAGCTGCGGTAGATTGCTTCCCAGATGTGGTGGCCGTTATGACCTTTTAAAAGGTCAATGTGGAGCGTACACATTGCGCCCTGTGCAAAGCCTTCAAGGAAGGTTTCAAGATCTTCGGTGTCCATACCCTCAACGCGCTGTGCAAGCTGTATGCCGTTATACGTTATATCGCAGTACGCGCGCGACTCAAAGCTGATGCAGGTCTGTGCCTTTGCCTCGTCAATAATCCCCATAGCGTCGCCAAAGCCCATAGCTCCATCGGTGCGGTCTATGTACTCCTTCGCCGCCTTACCCAGCGCAATACCCAAATCCTCGCATATAACGTGCGTCAGAACGAACTCGTCAAGCTCGACCTTTGTGTCAATGTTAAAGCCGCCGCGGTATGCGATGTGCTCAATCATGTGGTTTAAAAACGGCAAGGTCGTGCTGATGTGCTTACGGTAATCGGGCTTTAACGGCGAGAAGTCAAGCTCCACCGTCATTTGTGATTCGGTTGTTTTGCGGGTTACTTTTATATTTTCCATAAGTATATCACCTCATCCGTCGGCTTCGCCGACACCTTCCCCTCAAGGGGAAGGCTTATTTATTTTCATTCTTTAACTGCCAATCCGTGAGTATCAAATCCTTCAACTTTAGCAAATCTGTAAGCATATTTACGTACATTTTCAAAGCCTTCCTTTGACGCGTAACCAACCGATGAACGCTTTAAAAAGTCCTGAACGCTTACTGATGAATACGTTTTAGCAAAGCCGCCTGTCGGAAGTATTGCGTTAGGTCCTAAAACGAAATTACAAAGCGTTACCGGTGTGTAGTCGCCGAGCAAAATCTCGCCGGCATTCTTGATTTTCGGGAGCGTGTCAAACGGCTTTTCCGTCATAACCTCCATATGCTCGGGTGCGTAATCGTTTACAAAGTCAATCGACTCGTCAAGCGAGTTTGTCAAAATTACGCCGCCGTAGGTGGTCAAATTCGTTTCAATCCACTCCTTGCGCTTGGGCGAAATCTTTTCAAGCTGACGGTTTACAATAGGAATAACCGCGTCAACAAGTTCCTTTGAGTGCGTTACAAGAAGCGCAGCGCTGTCGGGGCCGTGCTCAGCCTCAATCATCCAGTCAAGCGCAACCTTTTCGGGGTCCGCCTTTTCGTCCGCAAGTACGATAATCTCACTGGGACCTGCCGGAAGTCCCGCGTCTATGTGGTTTGCA
The DNA here is from genome assembly GCA_017406485.1 of Clostridia bacterium. Classification (GTDB taxonomy): domain Bacteria; phylum Bacillota; class Clostridia; order UBA1381; family UBA1381; genus Hominilimicola. Next base: position 1,233 of record JAFQYK010000028.1, on the reverse strand, counting down.
AGAACTCTCTTTGCCGCCGTAGCGTAGCTGTTGCCGGGGCCTATTATCTTGTGGCACTTGGGGATTGTTTCGGTTCCGTATGCAACCGCTGCAACAGCCTGTATGCCGCCCACCTTATATATTTCCGTAATACCGATTATCTTAGCCGCAGCCAAAATAGCGTCGTCAACCTCGCCTTTTTCGTTCGGAGGAGTTACAACAACACTCTTCGGAACCTTTGCAACAACGGCAGGTATGCCGAGCATACACAAAACCGACGGGAACGAGCCTTTTCCGTGCGGTACATAAAGGCATACGTCAACAATAGGCGTAGTTTTCTCGCCTACCATAAGTCCGTCATCTACCATCGTGAACCACATTTCCTCGGGGAGCTGCTTTTCGTGAAAATCGTAGATGTTCTTATAAGCGTACTCAATCGCCTCGCGCGTTTCCTTGTCAAGACGGTTATAGCCGGCTTCGATTTCTTCAGGTGTTACCTTCATTTTGTCCGCCGTGAGCTGTACGCGGTCAAACTTTGCCGTGTATTCCAAAACTGCAGCGTCGCCTCTGTCGCGCACGTCGTCGCTGACTTCCTTCGCAACCTTCATCTGCTCTGTTATGTCAAGCTCAGCGCGCTTCATTACAAAATCGTACTGCTCCTTTGTCATTTTACTAAGCTCGTAAATGTTTGGTGTCATTGTTTTCCTCCTAAAGGTTTATTTCAAAAAGTCTTTCATCTTCTCTGAAAAACTTTTCTTTTGCTTATAATTCTTATCATCATCAAAGCTACGAAGCATTTCCTTTTGCTTTGACGTAAGATTTCTCGGCACTTCTACCGTAACAGTAACGTACTGGTCGCCGCGCGACTTGCTCCTCAGATACGGTATGCCCTTGCCTTTCATCCTGAAGCGTGAGCCTGTCTGCGTACCTTCGGGGATTGTAAACTCAGCCGCGCCGTCAAGCGTGGGAACCTTGATTTTTGCGCCGAGCGCAGCCTGTACAAACGTTATCGGCATATCAATAAATACGTCATAGTCCTCGCGTCTGAATATCTCGTGCGGTCTTACGCGCACCGTGATAAGTAAATCACCGTTCGGGCCGCCCTTTGCTCCCGCCTCGCCTTTGCCGCTTAATTGAATAGTCTGACCGTTATCAATGCCAGACGGTATCTGTACCTCAATCGTCTTATTCTTTCTTACAACGCCCGTTCCGCGGCAGTCGCGGCAGGGTTCTTTTATAATCTTACCCTCTCCG
>JAFQYK010000258.1 GCA_017406485.1 Clostridia bacterium | reverse complement strand
TGCAGTCATATCTTCCCGCAATGGCGGTTATAAATATGAAGTATCCGATCGATCACGCGCTTGTTACGACATATCAGGCAATTTCGGGCGCGGGCAAGACATTTGAAACGTGGCCGGAGATGGTTGACAATCTTATTCCGTATATCGGCGGCGAAGAAATGAAGTCGGAGGTAGAGCCAAATAAAGTGCTCGGCAAAATCGAAGGCGGCGAGATAGTTCCGTCTGACGCGCTTTCAATCGAATGCCAGACGTACCGCGTACCCGTTTCAAACGGCCACACGGCGGCAATCTTCTTTAGCTTCAAGGACAGCGCAAATAAGCCGAGCGTAGAGGAAATAGAAAAGATGTGGGCTGATTACTCGGGCGAACCGCAGAAGCTGAACCTTCCGCACGCGCCGAAGCAGTTTATCCACGTTTACACGGAAAAAGACCAGCCGGATCAGCCGCAGATAAAGACGGCACGCGAGATTGACGGCGGTATGGCAATTTCGTGCGGCAGACTTCGTGAGTCAACGCAGTATGATTATAAGATGGTTTCAATGAGCCATAACACATTAAGAGGCGCGGCAGGCGGCGCGGTTCTGCTTGCTGAATTATTGACGGCAAAGGGATATATGGATTAAGGAGGTATTTTTATGGCAAAGGTATTACCGTTTACAGGCGCGGCTGTTGCTATTGTAACACCGTTCGACGGACTTCGGACAAATTTCGACGAGCTTGGACGTTTAATTGAATTTAACATCGAAAACGGCACAGATGCAATCGTTATCTGCGGCACAACTGGCGAGGCTTCAACTATGCCGGACGAGGAGCATTTGGCAGCGATTGAGTACACGGTTAAAAAGGTAAAAGGACGCATACCTGTAATTGCCGGTACAGGCTCGAATGACACACCGCACGCAATCGAGCTTTCAAAAAAGGCCGAAGCATATGGGGTTGACGCGGTTTTATCTGTTACACCATACTACAATAAAACTTCACAGCGCGGACTTGTAGCGCACTTTACGGCTATTGCGAACGCGATAAAAATTCCGGTAATTCTCTACAACGTACCGTCAAGAACAGGTATGTCATTTGATATTGACACGCTGAAGGAGCTTGCAAAGGTAGAGAATATTGTTGCAATCAAGGAGGCAAGCGGCAACATCAGCTATATGGCAAGGGTTGCGGCAGAGGTTCCCGAGCTTTACATATACTCAGGCAACGATGATATGATAGTTCCGACGCTGTCACTCGGCGGCAAGGGCGTTATATCGGTGCTGTCAAACGTTATGCCAAAGGAAGCGCACGACATATGCGAGTATTACTTTAACGGTGAGGTAGAGAAGTCAAGAGATTTACAGCTCAGACTTTTAGAGCTTATAAACAACCTCTTTATCGAAGTAAATCCTGTTCCGGTAAAAACGGCTTTAAATCTTATGGGCTTTAACGCAGGCAACCTTCGTATGCCGCTCGTTCCGATGGCGGAAGCAAACCTTGAAAAGCTCAAAAAGTCAATGACAGACGCGGGTATTAAATTAGCGTAAGGGAGAAATATCCAATGACAAAGATTATAATGAACGGCTGCAACGGCAGAATGGGGCAGGTTATAACGCGCCTTGTGAGCGAGGATGACGAGTGCGAAATCGTTGCCGGCTTTGATGTAAATGACGCGAAGGAAAACACATATCCCGTTTTTACCAATCCCGATGATTTCACCGGTGAGGCGGATGTTGTGATAGACTTTTCACATCCAAGCGCGTTAACAGGAGTGCTTTCCTACTGCAAAAAGCGCAATTTACCGGTTATACTTGCAACGACCGGCTACACAGATGAACAAAAGGCGGAGTTTACAGAAGCCTCAAAGGAAATTCCGGTTTTCTTTTCTGCAAATATGAGCCTCGGAATAAATCTTCTTATCGACCTTGCGAAAAAGGCGACAAAATTACTTGAGGGCAATTTTGATATAGAGATTGTCGAGCGTCACCATAACCAAAAAATCGACGCGCCCTCGGGTACGGCTCTTGCGATTGCGGACGCGATTGACGAAACGCTTTCATATCCCGCTGAGTACGTCTATGACCGTCACGCGGTAAGACGCAAGAGAAAGAAAACCGAAATCGGCCTACACGCGGTACGCGGCGGAACGATTGTCGGTGACCACGAGATTATCTTCGCCGGTACGGATGAGGTTATCGAGCTAAAGCACAGCGCGCACTCTAAGGAGGTTTTCGCCGTAGGTGCAATCAAGGCGGCAAAGTTTATGGCAACCAAGCCAGCCGGTATGTACAGTATGAAGGATATTATAAGTAATCTGTAAAGACACTAAAAAAGAGGCTTTAAAAGCCTCTTTTTCTATGCCTAAAATCAATCCGCGAACATCGGAGTTGACAAATATCTCTCGCCGGTGTCGGGGAGGAGGACAACTATCGTCTTGCCCTTGTTTTCGGGGCGCTTTGCAAGCTCTGTTGCCGCCCAGACAGCCGCGCCGGAGGAAATACCAACAAGCACGCCCTCACTTCTTGCGACAGCCTTACCTGTCTTAAACGCGTCCTCATTCTCAACTTTTATAATCTCATCGTACACCTCGGTATTAAGCGTGTCGGGAACAAAGCCTGCGCCGATACCCTGTATTTTATGCGGACCCGACTTGCCCTCGGAAAGAACAGGTGATGAAGCAGGCTCAACGGCTACAACCTTAACGTTCGGGTTCTGTGACTTTAAGTATTCGCCGGTACCCGTTACAGTACCGCCTGTACCGACACCTGCGACAAATATATCAACCTTACCGTCAGTGTCGTTCCAGATTTCGGGGCCTGTTGTCGCTCTGTGGTACGCGGGGTTTGCGGGGTTCGTGAACTGCGAGGGGATAAAGCTGCCGGGGATTGTTTCCGAAAGCTCCTGCGCCTTTTCAATCGCGCCCTTCATACCCTTTGCGCCGTCAGTGAGTACCAGCTCCGCGCCATATGCCTTTAAAAGATTGCGTCTTTCAACGCTCATTGTTTCGGGCATTGTTATGATTATTTTATATCCGCGGGAAGCGGCTACCGAAGCAAGACCTATACCTGTGTTACCCGAGGTCGGCTCGATAATTACGCTGCCCGGCTTTAATTTACCCTGCTTTTCAGCCTCGTCCACCATCGCCACTGCTATTCTGTCCTTTACAGAACCTGCGGGGTTAAAATATTCCAGCTTTGCCACAATTTTTGCCTCTAACTTGTTTGCCTCGTTATAATTCGTAAGCTCCAAAAGCGGCGTACCGCCTACAAGCTCGGTTATCTTCTTATAAATCTTTGCCATTTTAAAAATCCTTTCTTCGTTTTAAAATTGTTGTTTAACAGACACGCTGATGGCTGCCGCTTCTTCCCGCGTGCGGCAAAGTAAAGTCCAAGTGGGGACTACTATCGCGCGTCAGATAACCCTTACGGGGATAGGTTTGGAAAGGGGCGTATGCGCCCTTTCCAATGGTTTTTGGTACTTTTGTCCACACAAAAGTACGTAATTATTCTACCACAGCCTTAAACGCTCCGTCAAGGGCTTCTATAAGGTCGTTTATGTTTTCGATACCGATTGAAAGTCTTATAGTGTTCGGCTTAATGCCCTGGTCAAGCAATTCCTCCTCGGTGCACTGTGAATGTGTGGTTGTCGCCGGGTGAATTACGAGCGATTTAACATCAGCAACGTTTGCGAGCAGTGAAAAGATTTCGAGGTTGTCGATAAACTTCTGCGCTTCCTTTGCGCCGCCCTTTATTTCAAATGTGAAAATACTTCCGCCGCCGTTGGGGAGATACTTCTTATATAACTTGTGGCTCGGCTCTGTCGCAAGTGACGGGTGATGAACCGCTTCAACCTGCGGATGATTGTTAAGATACTCAACAATTTTCAAAGCGTTCTCAACGTGTCTTTCAACTCTGAGTGACAGCGTTTCAAGTCCCTGCAGGAAAATAAACGCGTGGAACGGTGAAAGCGTTGCGCCTGTGTCGCGGAGAAGAATTGCGCGAATATATGTAACGAACGCAGCAGGTCCTACAGCTGCTGTAAAGCTTACGCCGTGGTATGACGGATTCGGCTCAACGAACTGCGGGAACTTACCCGATGTAGCCCAGTCAAACTTACCGCTGTCAACGATAACGCCGCCGATTGCCGTACCGTGACCGCCTATGAACTTTGTCGCACTGTGTATAACAATATCCGCGCCGTACTCAATCGGTCTTACAAGATAGGGAGTAGCAAATGTGCTGTCGATTACCAAAGGAATATTATGCGAATGAGCAATCTTTGAAACCGCCTCTATATCTATAAGGTTTGAGTTCGGATTTCCGAGTGTTTCTATAAAGATAAGCCTTGTGTTGTCCTGAATAGCCGCCTCAAACGAGCCTTCTACATCGGGGTCAACAAACGTCGTTGTTATTCCATATGCCGGAAGCGTATGTTCAAGCAGGTTATACGTACCGCCGTAGATTGTCTTTGACGCAACCACATGACCGCCGTTTTGTGCAAGAGCCTGAATTGCGTATGTAATAGCCGCCGCGCCGGAAGCTGTTGCAAGCGCCGCAACGCCGCCTTCAAGCGCTGCAATTCTCTGCTCAAAAATATCCTGTGTGGGGTTTGTAAGTCTGCCGTAGATGTTGCCGGCGTCACGAAGACCAAAGCGGTCAGCCGCGTGCTGTGAGTCGTGGAATACGTATGAGGTTGACGCGTAAATGGGAACCGCCCTTGCGTCCGTAACCGCGTCCGCTTTCTCCTGTCCAACGTGTAACTGTAATGTTTCAAATCTATAATTTTTTGACATAAATATTACCTACTTTCTATAATATATTGTTTTGTTATCCCTTTTATAATACATAGCCTGCAAAAATCACATAATGCCGCAACATCGGCACATTCGTTTGCTTTTTCCAAGGTATGATTTAATCATATTCATCATTCCTTCCTATTCCTATCGAATTACTATGGTTTACATTATAGCACCTTTTTTCCATTTGTCAATAGTTTTTTTAAATTTTTTCTAAATAATTTTAAAAACACAAAAAAACGCCTGCATTAAAGCAAGCGCTTTTTTATTTTATCTTAGAACAGACCCATACCGCCGAAGCTGCAGACAAGCGCCGCAAAGACGATTGAAACCATTGAAAGAAGTTTTATAAGAATGTTAACCGACGGGCCCGAAGTATCCTTGAATGGGTCGCCAACTGTATCGCCAACAACAGCCGCCTTGTGGTTCTCGCTGCCCTTGCCGCCGTGGTGGCCGGCTTCGATGTACTTCTTGGCGTTATCCCAAGCGCCGCCCGAGTTAGCCATCATAATAGCCAGGGCAAAGCCTGAAATAAGCGCGCCGGCAAGCATACCTACAACGCCGTTTACGCCGAGTACAAGACCTACAACGATAGGCGCTATAATACCGAGTGCCGCAGGTAAAATCATTTCTTTGAGCGATGACTTTGTACAAATATCAACGCACGTTTCATAATCAGCTTCAGCCGTGCCCTCCATAAGGCCCTTTATCTCTCTGAACTGACGTCTTACTTCAACAACAATCTTCTGCGCCGCGCGTCCAACCGCCTGCATAGTCATTGCGCTGAACAGGAACGGAAGCATTGCGCCGATGAAAAGACCTATAAGAACTGCCGGATTTGTAATAGCGAGCTGCAGCTTGCTGGGATCAATAGAGTTAATCTTATCCGTGTATGAAACGATAAGCGCAAGAGCCGTAAGAGCGGCAGAACCTATCGCAAAGCCCTTACCGGTAGCGGCCGTCGTGTTACCGAGTGAGTCAAGCGCGTCCGTTCTCTCACGAACCTCGCCGGGAAGACCCGACATTTCAGCGATACCGCCGGCATTGTCGGCAACGGGACCGTAAGCGTCTGTCGCAAGCGTGATACCGAGTGTTGAAAGCATACCTACGGCAGATAAGCCAACGCCGTAAAGACCTGCTTCAAAGCTCGCCTGACCGCCGGCCGTGAAGAAGCTGACGATAATTGAAATACCGATTATGATTACAGGGATAGCCGTTGATGACATACCCAAAGCAATACCGTCAATTATGATTGTAGCCGAGCCTGTTTCCGAAGAAGCGGATAATTTTTGTGTCGGCTTGTAGGAGTCTGAAGTGTAGTACTCTGTAAAGAAGCCTATCAAAACGCCGGCTGCAAGACCAGATATAACCGCCCAGAACACATTTGAGTTTTGCGGCAGCATTGTGAAGATAAGAACCGCAGCGCCGATAGCTGAAAGAACAGAGCTTATATATGTACCGCGTCGAAGTGAGCCTAAAAGCTGCTTCTGTGTTGCGCCCTCTTTTGTTGAAACGAAGAATGTACCTACGATTGAAGCGATTATACCGATAGCCGCTATAAGCATAGGAACAAGCACGCCGTTCCAGCCGAGGTGAGCCGCCGTAGCAAGCGCGCCGCAGGAGATAACAGAACCAACGTATGACTCATAAAGGTCAGCGCCCATACCTGCAACGTCACCAACGTTGTCACCAACGTTATCAGCGATACAAGCCGGGTTACGCGGGTCGTCCTCCGGGATACCCGCCTCTACCTTACCAACGAGGTCAGCGCCTACATCGGCAGCCTTTGTGAAGATACCGCCGCCGACACGCGCGAACAGCGCCATAGAGCTTGCGCCCATACCGAAGGTGAGCATTGCCGCCATAAGGTCTGTTTCGTTTAAGTGGAATACAAATTTCAGAAGTATAAACCATACGCTTATGTCGAGAAGTCCGAGACCTACAACCGTAAGACCCATAACCGTACCTGAAGAGAACGCGATTTTAAGACCCTTGTTAAGTCCCTGTCTTGCGCCTTCGGCAGTTCTGGAGTTTGCATAGGTTGCTATCTTCATACCGATAAATCCCGAAAGGCCGGAGAAAAATCCGCCCGTAAGGAATGCAAACGGTACAAACATAGTAAGGAAACCGGTAAATGCGAGTATGAGAAGAATTATAAACATAATCGCAAAGAAAATACCTACCGTTTTGTATTGTCTTTTCAGATATGCCATCGCGCCCTTGCGTATTTTAAGGGCGATGCCTTTCATAGTGTCATTTCCCTCGGGCTTTTTCTTAACTGCAAAGAAATTATAGCCGGCGAAAATGAGCGCGATTACCGCGCACGCAAATACCGCGAATGGCGCTATTGTTTCAAAGTTACTCATAGATGATAACCCTCCTTATTTTTAATACATATATTTTATTACAAATATACCCTGTTAGTCAATAGCAATCATAAAATTGTGTTTTATTTGAAGCTATGTTGTAATATAAGATTTTGCAGCATTAAAATGAACCAATCCGGGAATTTGTAGCTTTCATATCCGTTAAAAAGGCCATATTCCCTGATTATGTCTATAGCCGGCACGTTATTGCCGTTATCATATGACGGTGCGGGCTCCTCATATCCGGCGATTGAGAAATTACGCTCGCTTACCATATCCCAGAGCGTCTGATTTCCGGCGACATCTTTATAGCTGAAATGTATCTCGCCGTCAACCGTTCCGTATACGTCATTCAGGTAAAATTCCTCCTTTAGCGGTGTACCTCCGTACCAAACGCTGCCCTCATCAGCCTCGTTGGCTTTGTAATCCGCCATACCGATACAGAGCTTTACGTCCGTACCGTCCACCGCGTCCGACCACCAGCCCAGCAGCGTTTCATAATCGGCCGCGCTGTTGCCTATCTCCCAGTAAATTTGCGGAGCTATATAATCAACCAGGCCTTCCTTAATCCACTTTAGTGAGTCTGCGTATATGGCATCATAAGAGCCTTTGCCGTTTGTGTCACTGCCGCGCGGGTCAACTGATTTATTAGCCCATATGCCGCGCGGGCTTATGCCGAAGGTGACATTTCTTTCTCGCATAGCGGCGCTTATCTCGGTGACAAGCGCGTCAGTATTGCTTCTGCGCCAGTCCTCAAGACTTAGATTTTCGGTATTATACGTCATATAATCATCATAATCGTCAATATCACCCGGATAGAAATAATCGTCCATATGAATACCGTCAATCGGATATTTTTCCGCAAGCTCTACGGCGCAGTCGGTGATAAGCTGACGCACCTCGGGAAGC
>JAFQYK010000257.1 GCA_017406485.1 Clostridia bacterium | reverse complement strand
GCCACTGCGGCAGACGCTGTATACCATATCCGTTATCTTATCCACATCTCTTTTCTTATTATAAATGCCGAATGAAACACGCACCGCGCCTGTTTCTAACGTGCCCAGACTCTTATGCGCAAGAGGCGCACAATGGTATCCGGCGCGTATGGCTGCTCTATCACCAATGCAAGCTGATACCTCACCACTGTCAAGACCGTTCAGGTTAAACGCAACCGTTGCAGTACCATTGCCATCACCATAAACTGTAACACTGTCCATATTTATGAGATTTTCACGAAAACGCTTTGCAAGACAGTTTTCATAATTGGCTATATCCTCCACTCCGCGTTTTAAAATATATTCTACTCCCTTCCCCAAAGCGGCAATGGCAGGAGCGTTTACAGTACCGGAGTGAAATTTATCCGGCATAAAATCGGGCTGAATAAGGCTTTCAGAATTGCTGCCGGTTCCGCCGGTTACAATAGGATATAATTTATCGGGATTTTTAATATACAAGCCTCCTGTTCCCAAAGGACCCATAAGCCCTTTATGACCGGCAAAAGCTATCATATCTGCGTTCATCATCTGCGCGTCAACAGTAGCACAGCCGGCAGTTTGCGCCGCATCAACAAGAAACGGTATACCGTACTTTTTTGCAATACATCCTATTTTATTCACCGGCTCCATTGTGCCGCAAACATTTGACGCATGGGTGCAAACAATAAGTTCCGTGTCATCGCATATTGCTGCTTCAACATCCTCCGCCTTTACGCGTCCGAGCTTATCCGCCGATATGATGGTATAGTTGCCGAGAAGATATGCCGGACGCAAAACACTGTTGTGATCCATTGCAGTAATAATAATATGACCACCGTTTTTGACCGTACCTAAAATTGCTGTGTTCAGAGCATAGGTAGCGTTTTGGGTAAAAATAATATTCTGCGGCTCGGGAATGTTAAAAAGACGCGCGATATTATCCTGCGCGTCCACAACCGCACGCACTGCGGCCATACTTTTTTTGTACTCTCCTCTGCCCGCGTTGCCGCTTGAGAACAGCGTGTTTTTTATCAGCGACACATAGACAGAAAACGGCTTACGCGCTGTGGTTGCCGCGTTGTCAAGGTACAGCATTGTAAACACGCTCCCCGTTTCTATTCATCACTCTATAGATTTTTTTATATGAAAGCCCGCTTGTGCTAAGCACCTGCTTTGCCAAATCAAGCGTTCTGTCATCAATTCTCACTGAATATGAGCAGCCGCCTGTTCTTATGGGGGCAGGCGTTCTCACGACTAACGCCGGATAACCCGAAACTTTTTCAAGCCGCCGTTTAAGCCGCTCCGCAGTTGTCGCGCTGCCGACTACAATATACATTTCCATCACTCCTTCCTTTTTCATCTGGTTATATATTATTCGGTACGGAGTGATTTGGTTAAATCTCTATTGACTTTTCGCCAAGGTTGTGGTATCATATTTGAGTATTCGCCGATGTGGTGGAATTGGCAGACGCGCGGGACTCAAAATCCCGTGGTAGCAATACCGTGTGGGTTCGACCCCCACCATCGGCACCAGTTGGAAAATGGCTTGAAACCTAATGTTTCAGGCTATTTTTTTGTTCCTATAAATTCATGCTGTTTTGACTTCCTCAATTTTACCACTACTTTTACCACTACTTTTTTGTAGGCTAAATATGCTTGAAATCGCATTTACAGCCTTTTTCTTTTCCTCAATATCGGGGTGCAGATACAAATTTGCGGTTGTGGATATTGTGGAATGTCCTACATACTCTTGAATTATTTTCAAGTCGATACCTCTTGTTAGCAATAATGTAGCGCAAGAGTGTCTTAAATCGTGAAATCTAATATGAGGTAGGTTGTTTTCTTTCAGCAGTTCAGAAAATGCGTGAGAAATATAATTGACCTTTAACGGCTCGCCGTTTTCCCAACAGCATACAAAATCACTCTCAATATAAGCCTTGCCAAAAAATTGTCTGTTTGCGTCCTGTCGCTTTTTTAGCTCCGTCAAGTAATTATACATATCATCGCCTATCGGGAGCGTTCTGCGACTGCTCAATGTCTTTGTGGTGTCTTGAAAATACTCCTTGCCTGCCGTAACCTTTGTATGCGTGATATGTAGTAATCTGTTTTCCAAGTCAACCGATTTCCACATAAGACCGCCGACCTCGCCCCGCCTTAAACCGTAGCAAACCGCTAATCTCACAGCACTTTCAATCGGTGTGTTCTCGGACACAGCGAGAAGCGTTGTAAGCTGTTTGTCATCATAAATTGTTGTCTGATACTTAATTTGCTTCGGTAGTTTTGTCCTGTCAGCCACATTGTACGGTATTATATTGAGTTCAACCGCTTCCTGTAAAGCCTTGCGGATATTGGAGTGATGTCGCTTAACTGTGGCAGGACTTAACCCCTTATCAAGCAGGCTGTTATAGTAAGACTGCACATCTCGCGGAGCTAAGTCTATAAGCCGTATATGTCTGCTCTTGAAATACGGAATTATATGTGTGTTGATAACCCTGTCATAACCATAGTATGTTGTCTTTTTCCATATACGCTTATTCTGATTGAGCCAGTCGGAAAGATAATCTGTAAAAAGTATGTCGGTTATTTCAACCTTGTATTTTTCGTACTTCTGCTCATATTGCTGTCTGATTTCCTCGCATTTCTTTTCTGCCTTGCGTTTGTTGTTTCCCTCTATGGGAATACCCGTACTCACTTCCTTTGATTTCTGCTTACCGTTTACCTGCCATTTCAGTAAGCAGTAATATGTCCTTGCGCTTGCACGCTTTCTTAAATATGCTTTCATCGTATAAGCTCCTTTCAATAAAAAAGTCGCCTGTTCGATGATTGATAACATATATATTATATCACGAACAAGCGACTTAAACAAGTATTTATGCGATTATTGATATTTTTTCGAGTAGTTTTTCTACCCCTAATTTTGGTATTATATATTTTCGCTTTATTTTCAAACATGGGATTTCATTCTCCTGTAAAAGTTTATAGGCGGTGTTCCTACCTATATGAAGAATTTTACAAACATCACTTATTGTTAAAACATCATCATACTGTTCTAACAAGCATACCACCTCATTCCTCTGCTTCATCTTCATCAAGTAAAAAACCACGAAACAGACCAGCGGTATTTGAAAAGAATAAACCAACACTATCCTTTGGTATTTGCCTTGCAGCTTCGGTAGTATCGAGGATTATATCGCTGAGAACGCTATCACATTTACCCGCAATGCGTAAATCTAAGTTATTCTTGATTTGCCCCGATATAATGTCATTGGACGGTCTTTGAGTACAGATACACAAGGTCAAGCCTAACGCTCTGTATTTTCTCGCACCCCTTGACAATAAGCTTGTAATCTCTGCTATCTCTGCCTTTTGTTCCTTTGGTAGTCCTGTTGTATCTAATATTTCAGCAGCTTCATCAACAAACAGCACAATTCGGGGAAGTTGATTATCAGGATTTTTCTTATTGTATTGGCTCAGATTTCTTACATGTGCTTTTCGGAATAGGGCTTTTCGGGTATCAAGTTCTTTTAAAATACTTTCTATAAGATTTTTAAAATCCGCTTCCTCAGTTACAACGGTGTAACCTGCTTCCTGTTCCTCAAAGAAGTCTATACCCTTGAAATCAGCTATATATACTGTATCTTTATGTTTCACGAATTGATAAATAAGACTTCTGCATAATACTGTTTTACCGCAACCACTACTGCCGCCTATGAGCATGTGCGGGGTTTTTCTGAGGTCAGCGGTTACAGCACCGAGCCAATTTACACCGAGAGTAATAATATTTCGGTCTGTCTGTAAATATTTCTCGTCCAAAAATACTGTTTCGGGTATGCTGTTTAATGGAGCACATATAACGACTATGTATTGTTTATTCATTTTCTTTTTTCTCTTACCCTTTATTCTAAAATTTATATCTACTATATCTGTATTTAAGACTTGTGCCAATTCGTCTCTCAGTCTATCAAAGTTATTTTTTACAACACCATTAAAATAAAATGTATATTCAATAGCATTTGTTGTTTTATTTTTTATCTTAGAAAGAAGCAACGGCGGCTCATTTATATTATTTACCAATCCTATACGCTTAAAATCGTCATTTAGTTTATTAGCGTCAGGCGAGCCAAATTTTATAATAAGCATAACCAAGCCTATAATTCCAACCGCAGATAATACAATAGTTGACAGTATATTAAGAGCGTTTTTTATTATATCTATATCTACTTCTATCCTATCTATATTATATTTTAAATAAATAGACAGACATATATAGCTTATTTCGCTAATAAGCAATATTATCTTAGGCATGGTCTTTCTGATTAAGTTTTCCATACCACTCATAAATCTTATACCATAATATTTGCGAGTGTGTACCTCTTTTTCCTTTTTCATTTTAGTTCCTCCTTCATAGTGTCAGCGACTAATTTTTTTAGTGCTGAATAGCCTTTGTAATCATTGCTGTCTAACTCATATGCTCGGTATTCTTCTTCTTTAAGTTTATAATGATAAATGTACTTTGTAATACGGCGAAGCAACTGTTGTAGAGGGTCTTTATCTTGTCGTGCTACCATATCTATATAAATATCCTCTGGCGCATATATAGAAGTAATATGCACCTCTTTCCACAGAGCAACACAATTTGCAAATCTGGCATGAATTTGTGTGCGGTAGCCTTGCAGAATTGTTAGCAATAACTCAAATGGTAGGGATTTCCCTTTCAGCTCGTCAATAAAGAGTATCGGCTCGCCACAGTATAGGTCGAATCCACCCACTCCTTTATTTGCGTAGTCTGAGAAGAAATAAACATTATCATCACCATATTGTTCACACAATTTTACATAGGTATATGATTTCCCTACCCGCCCCTGTGTACTTCCCTGACCCTGACGCAACGCCAGAGGAAATCAAGGCATTTCTTAAAGGTGAGGAATAAACGAAAGAATATAATTATATCGAAAGAAAGGAATAACTATGAAGATTTATGTAAAAAATATCCTATTGTCACTAATATTAGTGGTTATAACTCTTTCCTGTTGCTCTTGTGGAAACCAAACATTGACACCTGAACAGGAAAAACTTGCACACAGCAATGCAGACTATGCTTTTGCTATGGTAAAAATTCATTATTCAATGACAGGAGATGAATTAACTATTGATAATAACAGTATTGAAACGGGCATTTTGATTGACCCATATCCAGAGGGAACAACATATGTAGAGTTTGATAGTGCAGTAAAATCCAATAAGACAACAACGGAGTATCATAATATGATAGCCGTCAGAGATGGAAAAATGGATTGGGGAATTGCTGTAAAAGGTACGAACAAATACAAAACGGTAGTAAATACTCTCAATTAAAATGCAAGCTATACAATGCACCAATTCAAATGATTGGTGCATTTCTTTGAAGAAAATGCAAAATCCAACACTTTTGTTGTATAATGTTGATAAAATTTATAAATACCATTGACATTTATATTTCTCTAATGTAAAATATTGTCAGATTAAATCCTTTTTTGCCAGTGAAATCGCGAAATATGATAAGAGGGCAATAGATTTATCCCGTTTTTTTAGCTAGGGTTTCCACTAGACAGAAGGAGGATTTTAAAATGTCAAAAAACAAAAAAGCCTTAACGCCAGAGGAAAAATTTGAAGTTGTACGCCAAATGTTGGAGTCGTGCCATTTAATGACAGGTAACAATAATTCTGTTATTATTACGCTTCCAATAGATGGTGGTTTTCGTCGTGTCTCGATTGAAAGCAAAGATTTTAACACCTATGTTTCGCATAAATTCAGAAAAACTACGGGCAAAATATTGCCAGACAAAATTGTTGAAGAAGTTAAAAAGGATTTGTATTATAAGCAATTCCAAAAAGACACTTCGGAAACAAACTTCAGAATTAAAAGAATTGGCGACACTGTTTATTATGATTTGAATGATAAATTATTGCAGTATGTAAAAATTGATGAAAACGGTTGGGAAATATTAGAGGGAAATACTGATTATTTTTCTTATAACCCCATCGAAACTGAGCAGGTAGTTCCCAAACACGGCGGAGATATAGACTTGCTCAGAAAGTATGTTAATTTTTCAGACGAGGGTTGGATTTTATTCAAGGCTTATCTTGTATCCTGCTTTTACGAGGGCATTCAACACCCATTGATGAATGTCAATGGTGTATGGGGCAGTGGCAAGAGTACAGTCGCAAAATTGGTAAAGTCACTTGTTGACCCAGCTAAACATCTTTTAACTGATATGCCAACCGCTAAGAAAGATTTTGTTGTAACGCTTATTTCATCATACTATATGGCGTTTGACAATCTTTCAAAGCTAACACCAAAGCAGAGTGATATGATATGTAAATGCATCACAGGTGGTAGTGCCTCATTCAGAGAGCTATATACTGATATGGGTCTTGTGAATGTCTCTTATGACGCATTAGTGTCGATGAATGGTATCTCTGATGTTATTACAAGAGGAGACCTTGCGGATAGAACGCTATATTTCGAGTCACTGATTATTGATGAGGATAAGCGTATTCCCGACAGTGAGTTTTGGAAAGAATTTGAAAAGGACAAGCCATACATTTTAGGTGGTATATTTGATATACTGTCTAAGGCTATTTCCCTTTATCCAACCATACAGTTGAAGAAAATTCACAGATTGGGAGACTTCCATAAATTGGGTTGTGCTATAGCAAAAGCTATGAGCCCTGAATTGGAGTCTGTATTCTGTAAACTCCTAAATGATAATAAGAGAAAGCAGTTAGAAAATACATTTGATAATACGACAATGCTAAGAGCAACCTTCGATTATCTTGATATTCACGAAGATAACAGGTATGAAGGAACTGTGTCACAACTTTACGCTTCTGTTAAAGCGTTTATAAAAAATGACTGTGAGGACAAATATAATCTTAGACTGTTTCCTGTTGCCGATAATGCATATGGTAGGAAATTGAAAGAATATGCCCAGCTTTGCAGAGAACTTGGTTGGGATATTTACTTACATAAGTCGGGAAATAGCTATGTTGAAATCAAGAGGGCAAAGGATAAAAGTGAGAATACTCCGACTAATGAAATTGTTCGAAAACCGATTTATTTCATTCGTACACCAATAATAACCCGTAAGCCGATATTAACCAATAAAAGTGCTAAGGTTATTTATGCGGCAAAAGAATACAAAACAAATCTAGCATAATTAAATATTAGCGCAGCCGTTAAATAAAAAATAAATTTAACGGCTGTTTAATTTTTAAAAATTAGCATTCCGCCAATGGCGGTATGTTAAAAGCAGTATTTTAATAAAATTTAAAATGTTTAAACTGTAAAGTGGTCTCTCAGACAACGAGTGAATGAGTGGAAGGCATTAACTCGTGAAAATTAAATTTCTTAAAATTTTTTAAGAAAACCACTTTACTTTTTAATGAAAAAAGAGTATGATTTTTTCGAGGACGCCAAGAAGTATTTGCGTAAAACCTTTCTGAGCCTGAAAAGGTATCTCACGAGCAAGTTTCAGAAAGAGTTTCACGAGTGATGTGGGTGGCTCTTGTAGCTTACAGTGCGTACTGCCGTTTGGGTTGGTTGTGGCAATCTCGAAAACCTCAAAATCCCGTGGTAGCAATACCGTGTGGGTTCGACCCCCACCATCGGCACCAGTGTAGAAATGGCTTGAAACCTAGGGTTTTGAGTCATTTTTTATTTTTGAAAAAAATCTTTGATCAAACGTGAATAAAAAATTTCCACTACTTTTCCACTACTTTTGACTTAACAGTTCCATTGTAATCCATAACAATCCCTCATTTCTCTGTTTTTATATTTCTATTATTTTCGATTTGAACGGCTTGTTTTATGAGCTGCAGGCCTGGGTTTAAAGCTCGGTTTGCAGCTCGTATTGTTATTAAAGCGTTCTTTTTCTGTTCCTGACAGCAGCCATTCTGTCCATATCACCATGTTTGATTTCATCATCAAGCGAGGCGATAATACTATCCTTTCTTTTAAGGAAATCAGGCCCCGTCAGATTTTTCCCGGAAATTGTATGGTGAGTTATGAAAGAACAATCACAGTCGAGGTTCTCAACAAAAGTTTTAAGCTCAATAAGCATTTCCTTTTCGGAAAGCGGACTAAATTCGCCCCGCTTGGCTTCCTCCAAAAGGGGAGTGCTGGGGAATAGCGTAAGCCCGCCTGTACCTACAAGCATAGGCTTGCACTGACTGAATATCTTTGCGGAATTAACTGCGTGGTCAATGCTATGCTCTCTGCCAGCAACACCGTTCAGGAATGTCATCCAGTAATTTATCCCCGCATCTTCAAGCTTGTGGCACTGCTCCAATATATCCTCAGACCGATAGCCCTTGTTGATACGCTCCAGTGTCCAATCGTCGCCACTTTCAACGCCGAGGGATATTTCCCTCATTCCAAGTTCCTTTAAAACTTTGAGTTGTTCTGCTGTTTTGTTTTTCAAATCATCTACACGGCCTGCTGTGTAAATATACTCCATTTTCGGCAGATACTTATTTATCATTTCAAGTATGGGAGAGAGTTTATCGAAGCTTAACGCAAGCGGATTTGCACTCAAAAGCTGTATTGTTTTTGCGTCAGGAGCAATCTCGGCGATTTCTCTTAAATCATCCTCAATCCATTCCATCGGCTGCATACGAAAATCTACATCCTTATACATCGTGCAAAACTTGCACTTGTTATGTGTGCAGCCCTCTGTTATCTGCAGAAGCGGGAATGTAGCCCAATAGGGGTTCCTGTAAACTGTTCCTGTAAAATGCACTGTAATCAACTCCTTAAAATATTTTCTTGTTGACAATAATATATCCGAAACGCTTGACAAACTCAATATACGAAAATATAATTATGTTATAAAATCTTACTAAATATAAATTATGTTAAAATAGAGGTACTATAAATGGCGAAAATAGAGCGTCCCACATTCTATTATCATTTCAAGGATAAGTATGACCTTGTGGCGTGGATATTTTTAAATGATGCCTACGATACCGATATTATGTCCGCAAAGTCGGCTGCACAGGGCATGGCAAAAATGCGACAGGAGTTTATCTTCTACAAGCGAGCCTACGATGATGTTTCGCAGAACGCTTTGTGGCAGTATATGCTTGAATATTTCGTCAAGCGGTATGAGCTTATCGCAAAAGAAAAGCTGAATACCGATGTTCTCGATACTCAGCT
>JAFQYK010000256.1 GCA_017406485.1 Clostridia bacterium | reverse complement strand
GTCATAGGCGCGATAGGCGACAAGCGGCTTTTAAGTATGAACCAGATACTCACAATGGACGGCGTTGAAAATGTTGTTCCTATTATGAAGCCTTACAAATTAGCTTCAAAGGAATTACAAAAGGAACCGTCCGTTATAGATGTCGGAAAGGGCGTTACTGTCGGCGGTAAGAAGCTCGCCGTATTTGCGGGACCTTGCGCTATTGAAAGTCAGGAGCAGTTCACGTTTGTTTCAAAACGAGTTAAGGAAAGCGGCGCTAATATTTTGCGCGGCGGCGCGTTTAAGCCGCGTTCCTCGCCGTACTCATTCCAAGGCTTGGAGGGTGAGGGCTTAAAGATTATGTACAACAGCGGCAAGGAATTGGGTATGCCGATTTGTACCGAAGTGCTTGACCCGCGCGATGTTGAGCTTGTCGCTTCATACGCCGATATAATGCAGATAGGCGCGAGAAATATGCAGAACTTCAAATTACTCCGCGAGGTCGGAAAGTGCCAGAAGCCTATTCTTTTAAAGCGCGGTCTTGCGTGTACAATGGAGGAATGGCTTATGGCGGCGGAATATATTATGTCCGAGGGTAACGAGAATGTTATTCTTTGCGAGCGCGGCATAAGAACGTATGAAACAGCGACAAGAAACACATTTGACGTAAGCGCGATACCAGTTTCAAAGGAATTATCACACCTCCCCATTATCGGCGACCCGTCACACGCGACAGGCACATACAAATATGTACCCGCCGTTGCAAAGGCGGCTATCGCGGCAGGCGCGGACGGTCTTATGATAGAGGTTCACAACTGCCCCGAAAAGGCGGCGTCGGACGGCGCTCAGTCGCTTACGCCGGAAAAATTTGACAAACTTATGAAAGAACTTGACCCGATTGCAAAAGCGGTTAACAGGGAGCTGATATAATGTTAGGTTACTTAGGACCGAGCGGTACTTTCTCGCATCAGGCGGCTATGGAATGGTCGCAGGGTAAGGAGGACATAAAAGAATTTTCGACAATTTACTCCGTTATACTCGCCGTTAGCGAGGGCAAAATCGACAGGGCGATTGTGCCGATTGAAAATTCGATTGACGGAAGTATAAATACAACTCTTGACACGCTCGCCTTTGATGTGAATTTGTTTATCACGGGTGAATATATTCTGCACATAAGTGAAAATCTTATGGTTAAAAAGGGTACAAAAAAAGAGGATATAAAAATTATCGCCTCACATCCGCAGCCTATCGGCCAGTGTTCAAGACTATTAAAGGATGAATTTGCGGATACCAAAATTGAGTTCACCAACTCCACCGCCGCTGCCGCAAAAATGGTATGCGAGAGTGACGGTTCAATAGCTTGTATCGCCTCACCAAACAGCGCGCAAATTTATGATTTGGAAATACTCTATTCCGACTGCGGTGACGCGCGTAATAATTCAACGCGGTTTGTTATTATTGAAAAACAGCCGAAAAAAACCGTTACCGATCACGACAAGACCTCAATAGTATTCGCTCTTGAAAATAAATCGGGAAGTCTTTATAATGCTCTGGAAATGCTTGCAAAGAAAAATATAAATATGACAAAAATTGAGTCGCGGCCGATGAAGGACAAGCTGGGTCAGTATATTTTCTTTATCGACATTGACGGAAATATTGATGACGCGGATATTTATTTTGCGCTTGACAATGTCAGACAAAACACATTATATTATAAATTTTTAGGTTCATATCAATATTAAAAGAACGGCAGTTTTTATCTGCCGTTCTTTAGCTTTTGTAATCTTATATCCTCGCCGTAAAACTTATACATATTGAAAAATTCATAAAGTCTTGAAGTAAAACGGTTGCTGTAAATGCCTGTAATCTCGCCAAGACTTAAGTTTGTATTTATTATCATTTTTTTATTATTTGAAATTCTGTCGTTTATAACATCAAATAAAAATGAAAAATTATTTGTACTGTTCATTTCCGTTCCGAGGTCGTCTATGATAAGCAAATCACAATTATATATATTATCTATTATACTTTTATCGCTGTTTTTACCGAAGCGGTATTCTTCATAAATCGTAAATAATTTTGTTGCTCTGACATAAACAACAGTTTTTCCGCTGTCCATTATCTCCTTTGCAATCGCGCTCGACAAAAAAGTTTTGCCAAGACCCGTTGCGCCGTAAAAAAACAGACTCTTATTTTCAGTTTCAAAATTTTTACAAAATCTCTTACAATTATTTAAAATCTTTTCCATATTTTCACGCGGCGATATACCCTCGTCAGTTTTTTCGGAAGGATAATAGTCAAGCGAAAAATTATTGAAATTCTGCTTCTTTACCATATCCTCCATATTTGACATTGAATACGCGGCGTTTATCAATTTCTGTTTAAAGCATACGCACTTGTCCCCGTTTTCATCATAGCCGGTGTCGGAGCAGATTTTGCATTTATAATTGTATTTGTCGTAGTCTGTATCTATGTTGTTTTCCGATAAAATTTTATTTTTTCTGTCTGTGAGAATTTTAAGTTTGTTATGAAAATCCGAATTATACTCGTCCTTTTTTTCGGGATTAGTCATAATGTTATTCATATTTTGAAAACCAAGACGGTTTATTTCCGCGTCAATTTCTTTTATTTCGGGAAAATTTTTATAAACGCTTTCTATTCTTTCCTTTCTTTCATTTGCCGCCGCTATACGCAGGTTTTCATATTCGGAAAGTATTTTGTTTATAACTCTTTCATCAGCCATTTCAATAAGCCATCCTTTCACTTCGTTCAAGGATAAATAGGATGCGGAAGAACTGCGTTCTTTCACACTATTCACCACCTATTATTTCTAAAATTTCATCCTTTTTTCGGAGTATTTCATCAAAGCGGTTTATATATTCTTTCGGATCTTTGAAATTAAAAACTCTTTCTATCCTGTCGCCCATAACTATCTTACTGCTTCCGCCGCCGCCAAGCGCAATAATAGTCTGCTTTTCCTCCATAATGTTGACGTTATATGTACTCATATACCCGTCCTTTGCATAGCCTACATTTTCAAGATTGCCGGATATATTTTTCTGGCGGTACATATAATACGGTTTTCTGTCTGTTTCTTTCATCCGCTTCTGAGCATAGGACAGCATTTTGTTTATCTCTTCCGCCGCTGTTAGTTTACCGCCTGCGTGGTTAAAATCAGATGAACGCTTTACAGCCATTGAATGAACAGTTATATTTTCGGGATTGAGTTTTATTACCTCGTCAAGACTGTAATAAAAATCCTCCGATACTTCTCCCTCAAGTCCGGCTATTAAATCCATATTTATATTATTAAAGCCAATCTCACGCGCAAGTGAAACACAATTTTTTACCATATTGGGAGTATGAGTTCTGCCGACATTTTTAAGCGTTTTTTCATTCATAGTCTGAGGGTTAATGCTTATACGGTTTACTCCCCCGTTTTTTGCGGCTGTAAGTTTTTCCTCGGTTATTGTATCGGGTCTGCCGGCTTCTAATGTAAACTCCTTTATTTTTGAAAAATCAAAATTTTTATGAAGCCTTTCACATATTGCGCTTATCTGCTGCGGTGATAAGGTAGTCGGTGTTCCGCCGCCTATATATATGTTCTCCACATACATACCGAGCTTTTTTATAACCTCCGCCGCCTTGTCAATTTCAAGGAGCAGCTTTTCACAAAACTCGTCCATATATTTACCGCTTACTCTTATATCGGTTGAAACAAACGAGCAGTATTTACACCGCGTCGGACAAAACGGAATACCTATATAAATACTGACACTTTTTTCGCCTATATTATCAAGCAGTATTTTTTCATTCTGAGCAACCGTATACGCAAGGTCAATTTTTTCATCACTTACCTCATACACCTTACGAAGCTCATCATAAATTTCATTCTTACTTTTTCCCTCGTCTATAAGAGTTCTGACGTTTTTCGCCGGTCTTAT
>JAFQYK010000255.1 GCA_017406485.1 Clostridia bacterium | reverse complement strand
GAAGCACTACACCCTGTATAATACTTTCTGTTGACATTTTTACCTATCTCCTTTGTTTTCAGATACGGAAATCATTTTATCACAACACAGAGCAGCTTGTCAACACTTTAGTGTGGTAAATTGAAAGAGCCTCCGTTTTTCTGGAGGCTCAGTTTGGTGTTATCTTATAAAATTGGTAGAGGTCTTTTTCTCCTGCGGCGGAATTTCTATGCCGTTTTTCTTGCCAAGCTCTATGCACTTTATAAGCCACGCCATATTTTTGCCGAGTGTACGCATTGTCTGCAGACCTTCCAGGTCCTGTCTTACCTCGTCGGGCGTGTTACCGTGTACCTGATTCCAGTACTGCGAGGAAACGACGGGCATTGAGTTTATTGTGAAATACTTGTTCAACTCGTCAAACGCCGCGCTTGCACCGCCGCGGCGGCAGCTTACAACCGAAGCGCCCACCTTGCCGCGGAGTTTTCCGCCGTTGGTGTAGAACGCCTTATCGAGAAACATTGATATTGCGCCGGAGGACGCTGCATAGTAAACCGGCGAGCCTATAACAAGACCGTCAATATCATCCAGCTTTGCCGCAAACTCGTCTATGAGCGAGCCGTATTCATAAACGCCGGAAAAGGAGTCCCTTCCAATCCACATTATCTCTGTTTCAACATCATTTGCGTTGAGCGCTCCTGCAACCTCGGTAAGTGCAGTATATGTGCAGCCAAATTCACGCGGGCTGCCGTTTAATAATAATACCTTCATTTTTTATAACTCCTTTCTGTTTGTATATATATTATACCATAATTGCTCTGATATGTCTATATTATACTATTTCAAAATAAAATGAAGTCAAAGAAAACAGGCGTATATAAGAGAAAAAAGAAGAAAATCAAAGATTGTATACTTAATTTTTAATTTTTTGCAAAAAAGTGTTGACAAAGTCTTTGCAAGGTAGTAAAATAGCCGTTGTGAGTTAAGGAAACACTTAACATATTGATTAAATACAGGAGGAAAACAACTATGAATTCAAGCTATTTGCAAAAACCGGCTGACGTTGAGCGCAAGTGGTATGTGGTTGACGCCGCAGACAAGCCGCTTGGCCGCGTAGCTGCAACAGTTGCAAGCATTTTAAGAGGTAAGCATCTCCCGACATTCACACCGAATGTAGACTGCGGAGATCACGTTATCGTTATCAACGCTGACAAGATTATCCTCACAGGCAACAAGCTCAGTCAGAAAATCCGTTACTATCACACAGGCTGGGTAGGCGGTATCAAGGAAATCCACTACGACAAGCTTATGGCTGAGCACCCCGAGAAGGCTGTTATGTATGCCGTAAACGGTATGCTTCCGAACAACACACTCGGACGTAAGGCTCTTACACGTCTTCGCGTTTACAAGGGCGCGGAGCACGAGCAAGCAGCACAGCAGCCGATCGCTTGGACAGGCGAAATAAAGTAAGGAGGATATGAAAATGGCAAAAGAACAGTATTACGGTACAGGCAGAAGAAAGTCTTCCGTTGCAAGAGTTCGTCTTGTTCCCGGCAACGGTACTATTACCATAAACGGCAGATCGATTGACGATTATTTTGGTCTTGAAACCTTGAAGCTTATCGTTCGTCAGCCGCTTGAGCTTACAAAGACAACAGATAAGTTCGACGTACTCGCTAAGGTTGAGGGCGGCGGCTTTACAGGTCAGGCAGGCGCTATCCGCCACGGCATTTCAAGAGCGCTTCTTGAGGTTGATACCGAAAGCTACAGAGCAGATCTTAAAGCTGCAGGCTTCCTTACAAGAGACTCAAGAATGAAGGAAAGAAAGAAGTACGGATTGAAGGCAGCTCGTCGCGCACCTCAGTTCAGTAAGAGATAAGTTTTATCGCAATCAAAAATCCCGTTTACAAACGGGATTTTTTGTTACGTATTTATAATTGCAATGTGATTTGTTTTATGATAAAATAAGGAAAGGTGGCGGCTTTGCCGCGTGACCTTGATAACGGAATAAATGGGCGGCGGTTCGTTCCGGCACTTCCAAAGGAGGTGCGTAATCGTGGCATATCCCGATTGGACTTGGTTTATTATACAAGTCATTGTGATTGCTATGATTATTAAATGGATAAAAAAATAACCGCCCATTCCCACAAATGAGCGGTTAAGGGTAGATAGATGTAACTATCAATCTACAAATAATTACTTATAACGTGCCGGAACGGGTCAAACCGTCCTTCCGCTATCTAAACTATATCACAGTTCTTGGAATTTGTCAATAATTACGTGTACATATGGAGGAAATAAGTGGAACAGGTTAGAGAAAACAAAATGGGTACTATGCCCATAAACAAGCTTTTAATTTCAATGGCGCTGCCGATGGTTATATCTATGCTTGTGCAGGCTATGTATAATATCGTGGACAGTATATTCGTATCGCGTCTTTCGGAAAACGCGCTTACCGCCGTATCGATGGCGTTTCCTATGCAGAGTTTAATGTTCTCTGTGGCTGCAGGTATCGGTGTCGGTATGAATGCGCTTTTGTCGCGCTCCTTAGGTCAAAAGAACTTTAAAGCGGCGAACAAGGCGGCGATGAACGGTATGTTCCTTGAAGCAATCGGCGCATTTCTATTCATACTTGTGGGAATATTCCTCGTAGAGCCGTTTTTCCGTATTCAGACAGACAATCCGGAAATAATTGATTTGGGTATTTCCTACACGCGCCTTTGTATGGTGCTGTGCTTTGGTATTTACGGCCAGTTCACATTTGAGCGTATTCTGCAGAGTACAGGCCGCACATTCTATACAATGATAACGCAGCTTGTCGGCGCGGTTATAAACATCATACTTGACCCGATTATGATTTTCGGCCTGTTGGGCTTCCCGAAGCTCGGCGTTGCCGGCGCGGCGCTTGCTACGGTTATCGGTCAGATTTTTGCCGCGGCGATTGCGTTCATTCTTAACAAAAAGAAAAACCCAGACGTACAGCTTGAATTTAAGGGCTTCCGTCCGGAAAATCACTACATCAAAACAATTCTCGCCGTCGGTATACCGTCAATCATTATGGCGTCAGTAGGCTCGGTTATGACGTTCGGTATGAATTTGATACTCGGCGTATACCTCGCTTCTTCAACAGCGGTGGCAGTGTTCGGCGTATACTTCAAGCTAAACAGCTTCATATTTATGCCTGTATTCGGTCTGAACAACGGTATGGTACCGATTGTTTCCTATAACTATGGCGCGCGAAACAGAAAGCGTCTTATGGACACAATTAAATTCTCAATCATATACGCTGTCGCGCTTATGCTTATAGGTCTGGCGCTGTTCCAGTTTATCCCCGATAAGCTTTTGGCATTGTTTAACGCGTCCGAAGATATGCTTGCGATTGGTGTTCCGGCGCTTAGGATAATCAGTCTGAGCTTCTCGTTCGCCGGTGTTTGTATTATTATCGTGTCAACATTCCAGGCACTCGGTCACGGATTTTTCAGTATGTTCGTTTCAATCGCGCGTCAGCTTGTCGTGCTTTTGCCGTCAGCGTTCATTTTGGCGGCTGTGGGAGGCTTGCAGGCTACGTGGTGGTCCTTCCCGATTGCCGAAATCGCGTCACTGACGCTTAGCCTTGTATTCTTTAAGCATTTGTATGATAAAATCATAAAGCCGCTTGATGAACCGGAAAAGGCAGAATAACGCAAATAGAAAGAACTGCTTTTAAAATGAGCAGTTCTTTTTTTACGTATTCGATTTTGCGTCTGTAAATTTCCTGACCGCAACCAGCTTTTCGCATAGTCCCGTAAAACGTTCGCGGTACTGGTTATTCATCGTCATATTGGCAACTGTCTTTTCACTGCCTACAAGCACAACCATATCCTTCGCTCTCGTCACAGCCGTATAAAACAAATTGCGGCTCATAAGCATCGGCGCGAACGAGCATACCGGCATAACGACAATCGGAAACTCACTTCCCTGCGACTTATGCACTGTTATCGCATACGCGAGGTCAAGCTCGTCAAGATTTGTGAACGGATACTCCACGCGTTTATCCTCGTCAAACACAATCACCATCAGCTTATCACGTACAAATATAACCTCAATAATTCCCATATCGCCGTTGAAGATACCCGTACCGTCCTCGCCCTTTTCACGCGTGTAGGGTATATCATAATTGTTCTTTGTCTGCATAACCTTGTCGCCGACGCGGAAGGTTATACTGCCGTATGCATATTGCGGGCGAAGCTCGTCATATGGGTTTATGTGCGATTGCAGCAATTTATTCAGCGCAACCGTTCCGGCAAGTCCTTTTTTTGTCGGTGAAATAATCTGTATTGACGAAAGCGGATCAACCCCGTAGCTTTTCGGCAGGCGGTTTTTAAAAAGATCGGCAATAGTGTAGGCGCTTTCTTCCGGCGTTCTGCGCTTCAAAAAGAAGAAGTCGCTCGCGTGTTCCTTCAGCTCCGGCAGCTCGCCGTGGTTTATTCTGTGAGCATTTACAATTATCAGACTTTCCTCCGCCTGGCGGAATATTTGATTTAGCTGTATAACCGG
>JAFQYK010000254.1 GCA_017406485.1 Clostridia bacterium | reverse complement strand
TTTTTTTCATACCAAATTATAATGTTTTAGCGCGTTTTCAATTCCGTCCTTATAAAGCGGTGTTGTGACGTACTCAACCGCCTCTATTAGCTCGGAGCGGCTTTCACCCATTGCTACGCTGTGACCTGCGGCGGTGAGCATAGGCATATCGTTAAGGCTGTCGCCAATGGCGATAGTATCTGTTATCGGTACATTATGGTGCTTGCACACCACCTTAATACCGCTGCCCTTTGAAAAACCCTTAGCCGCCAGCTCGCAGAAGCCGTAGCCGCGGTCAATATAGTCAAAATGCTCCTTTATACCGTCCTTAAACCGTTCAAGGTCGCTGCCCTCATCATACCACGCAACAAGTTTATCAAAGCTGAAATCAGGGTCTGATATATCGCGTGAAAACTGCTTGCCCTCTCGTGTCAGAATGACCTTGAGTTCTGCCAAACCGCCTTTTTCCTTCAGCCGTTTATCGAGGAAAAAGCTGTCTGTACGTTCGTACACCGGCGACATTCTGCACTCGTACATCAACTCCGCCATTTTAAGGCAAATATCCTTGGGAACGGTGCGGTAAAACAGCGTTTTGCCGCCGGACTCAATATACGTGCCACAGCCGCATATGTAGC
The DNA here is from genome assembly GCA_017406485.1 of Clostridia bacterium. GTDB lineage: Bacteria > Bacillota > Clostridia > UBA1381 > UBA1381 > Hominilimicola. The sequence goes on along the minus strand of JAFQYK010000254.1, from coordinate 1,430 downwards.
CGTCAAAGCCTATCTCGCGGATATAATCGTCCACGTTGTTCATAGTGCGGCCTGTGTTGATGTACATAAGGTGGCCGTTTTCGCGCGCGGCGCGTATGGCGCGCGTTGTGCTTTCGGGTATTGTGTGTGACGGATCGTCGGAAACGAGCGTGCCGTCTATGTCGAAAAATACTATCATATTACAGAAGATGCGCTCTGAGTTCCTCGCCTGACTGCTTGCAAAGGTAAGCCGGCGCCACGTCAAATACAGTCTTACAGCCCTTTGCGCCCTCCTTGTTCATTCTGTAAGCCGCTCTTGCATATGCAACGAGGACGGAGGAAGTGAATTCGGGGTTTGAGTCGAGCTTTAAGCTGTACTCAATAACGTGCTTGTTTTCCTTGTTCCAGCCGGTCACACCTGTGCGGATAACTGAGCCGCCGTGGGGGATACCGCTGTGGTTTGCCTTGAGTTCTTCTTCGCTGATAAATGTAACTGTTGTATCATAGTCAGCAAAGTAGTTCGGCATTGTCTTTATCTCATTTTCAATTCTCGCAAGGTCAGCACCCTCCTCAGCAACGACAAAGCACTCTCTTGTATGCTTCTCGCGTGTTGAAAGAACAGGGTTTTCACCGTTTCTAACCTTTTCAAGCGCTTCGGGAACGGGAACTGTATACTGTCTTGCATCCTTAACGCCCTCAATGCGGCGGATAGCGTCACTGTGACCCTGGCTTACGCCCTTGCCCCAGAATGTGTAATCGCTGCCCTCGCTCAAAATAGCGTTAGCATAAAGGCGGTTCAGGGAGAACATACCCGGATCCCAGCCGACGGAAATAATACCTACGTGACCGTTTGCCTGTGCAGCCGCGTCAACATTTGCGAAATGCTCGGGGATTTTTGCGTGAGTGTCGAAGCTGTCTATAACATTGAAATATTTAACGTATTCCGGTGTCTGCTTCGGCAAATCAGTTGCGCTGCCGCCGCAGAGTATCATAACGTCTATCTCATCCTTGTGAGCCTCTACGTCCGATACGTTGTAAACCTTAACGCCCTCGGTCTGAATTTTAACAGTTGCGGGGTCACGGCGTGTAAATACTGCCGCAAGCTCCAAATCATCATTCTGCTTTATTGCGCACTCTATGCCGCGTCCGAGGTTGCCGTAGCCTAAGATACCTATTCTTATTGCCATTTAAAATCACTCCGTTTACTTGAATTTGTGTGCGGTAAGCACACGCTAACAGCATTTTAACAGATTTTGTCTGAAATTACAATATGTTTGTTAAAATTTTTCTAAATTCAGAAGATACCGCTTTATATCCTCTCTGCCTGCGTAGCCGCCCAAGGAACCGTCGCCCTGTATAATGCGGTGGCAGGGGATAAGAATCAGGAGACGATTACGGTGTATTGCGTTACCGACAGCGCGCGCGGCGCGTGGGTTGCCTGTCATATGCGC
>JAFQYK010000253.1 GCA_017406485.1 Clostridia bacterium | reverse complement strand
TTGTTTATAACATCTCTGAGCCTTTGCGTGCCGGCCTCCGGCGCAAAGGTTATACCGGTCTTTCTGACCTTCTGAACCTTTTCCATAAGCTCTAAGGAAAAATTATCAATTCGCAGAGAGGGAAGGGAAAGACCTATTTTTTTCTCGGTTGTAATATCAAGAAGTCCGTCCGTAAGCTCCTTTAGACCGCTGAAATCGCTCGTTGAAAGCGAGGACAGCGATATTTCATCATAGCCGCTGCAGGTGAGCAGATTCTCCGCTATACCTAAAAGCCTGTCAGGCTTTCGCTCGCGCAGGGGACGGTATATGTACCCGGCCTGACAGAACCGGCAGCCTCTTAGGCACCCGCGCATTACCTCCAGCATAACGCGGTCGTGCACAACCTCGCCGAACGGTACAATAATCGTTTCAGGCGTATACGCTGACGCAAAGTCCTTCATTATACGCTTTCTCACTGTCGGCTTTGCGTGGGGGTTGTTCGGCGTAACGCTCTTGACGGTACCATCCTCGTTATATTCCACATCATAAAAAGACGGCACATACACTCCCTCAATCTCAGCAATCGCTTCGAGGTAATCGCGCTTGTTCTTCTTGCCGCTCTTTTTCCATTTCACATATTCATCCGTAACCTCGTGAATAATCTCCTCGCCTTCACCCATCATAAAAAAGTCGAAAATCTCTGCTACAGGTTCCGCATTATACGCACAGGGACCGCCGCCGCAGATAATGGGGTAGCTTTCGTCACGGTCTTTTGCCCTTACCGGTATATCTGCAAGGTTTAACATATTCACAATAGTGGAGTAGCATAATTCATACTGCAGCGTAAAGCCGAGTATGTCAAAATGCGTCACCTCGTCGCCCGATTCAAGCGCGAAAAGACGCATATTATGCTTTTTCATTTCCTCTTCCATATCAGACCACGGCGCAAAAACGCGCTCGCAATACGTGTCGGCGCGTTCGTTCAGTGTGTGGTACAGAATTTTAAGTCCGAGATGCGACATTGCAATCTCATAAATATCCGCAAAGCAAAAGCCGAAACGGACATCTACACCTGACGGGTCTTTTAAAACGCTGTTTAATTCACCGCCCGTATAGCGTGTCGGCTTCATTACTGCGGACAAAATCTTATCTTTAGCCCTTATCATTGCCCTCTCCGATTACATCAACGGCCTGTTTCTCAGCCTTTTTTGCCGCCTTTTTTGCTGCTCTTTTTTCGCCAAAACCCGATAAAAAGCCGTTCGCCTTATCGATAATTCCCGGCACCATATCAATAACCTTATCGACCGGTGTTACAGGCGCATCCATAGATATAAGGCGCACATTGTCGTTATTAACTACGAGAAACGCCTCCGCCCTGACCGAAGCGCCGCCGCCGATACCGCCGCCGAAACGCGTACCCTCGGTGTTCTTTTTTTCAAACTCATTACCGCCGCCGCCGAAGCCAAAGGTAATTTTTGAAACCGGAATAATTATCGTACCGTCACCAACGGTTATCACATCGCCTATAACCGTGTTAGCGTCAATCAGGCCTTTGAACTTCTCAGACGCAAACGTAAATAAATCACTGACTTTGTTCTCATCCATTTTTCTTAATCCTCCTGTTTATTTTTAATATTTTAATTAAAATTAAAGCCGCCATAAATCCGAGCTTTAAAATATACGCTATTCTTGTGCGGACAATCACGCTTGCGTCCGCGTCAATAACAAAACTGTCAAAATCGGTATCAAGCTGAACATTCCATTTATCAAGTTTTGTGTGATGGTCAATAAAACCTAAAAGCTCGTAAATAAAAGCGTTTGCCGCGCCATAGGCTATGCCGGTATACATCGGGTCGCCGGTGCCGATTTTTGCCGAGATAAGGAACTGTCTGACACGAAGCGTTTTGGCGAAGAAATGGCGTATAAGTCCTAAAATATCGTCAAGCGTTTCCTCAAGCACCGCTTTTGCAAACTCAATCGTTTTTGAAAGCGGCTGTTTTTCCTTTTCTTTCTTTTCTTTCTCTTTTTTTGGCTTTTTCTCTTTTTTATCATCCTCCGGCTTTTCTTCTTTCTTTTTAGCCGGCAGAATTTTTAGCTTAATGGGGAAGTAACTAACCGTAAGTTTTATATCGGTGTTTTTTTCAATATACGAAATGGCAAAGCTTATATCAATCGGAATAAATATAATAAGCGCAATAACGGCAACGATTATCAGTATTATATATAGCGCCGTCATCGTAATCCCCCCGTTTTATTTTGTTTCTTCAGTATTTGCGTAGGCTTCCTCTGTGATATTACCGCTGTCTTTTCCGCTTTGCTCCTCGTCGATTTCAAGCTGTACGCCTTGCGTGCTGTCAAGATTTAATCTGCTCAAGTCAATCGGCGGTAAATCACGCGGGTCTTTAAGCCCGAAGCAGCGTAGAAATGTGTCTGTAGTGACGTACAATATCGGTCTGCCCGGCGCGTCAAGCCTGCCTTTTTCCTCAATAAGACCGCGTTCAAAAAGTCTGTTCACGCAGCCGTCACTGTTCACGCCGCGGATATGCTCAATCTGTCCGCGTGTGATAGGCTGCTTGTAGGCGATAATAGCCAACGCCTCCATAGCCGCGTTACTGAGCGGCTGCTGACGCTGCTCTCCTAATATTTCCTGTATGTACGTGTAATATTCAGGCCGCGAGCAAATCTGATACCCCTCTAAAATATCAATTATGTAAAAACCCCTGTGGTCGCGCCCGTACTCCTCTTTAAGCTCTGCGACAGCGTTTTCGACATCCTCTGTGCTGCATTCCAGCACCGCCGCAAGTTTTCCCGCCTTAACCGGTTCACCGGCGGCAAAAAGAATTCCCTCTATCGCGTATTTTATATTAGTCATCTGTTCTTCTCCGTAGTTAATATAAAGTCTTTTTTCTCGCTGTCATAGTCCGCAAACAGCTTGCCGCCCTTGACCATTTCCAGAACCGCCAAAAACGTCGCTATCATTTCAGGCTTACTATCGCCCTCCTGAAACAGCGTTTCAAACTTAATTCGCTTTGACTTTCTAAGCCGTTTGCAAATTTTTTCAACCATATCATCAACCGAAACCTTTTCGCGTCCGACAATCTGTGAAAACGCGCGTTTTTCGGGCTTAGCTTTCCTTAAATGGCGGCGCAGGATACTGTCGAACGCCGTTAAAAGCTCGTCCACCTCGTGATGCTTGTCGTATTCGGGGATGGGGAAGTTAATCTTTTCAGCCTCCCTGAACACCATATACTTGGTCGAAAACTCGCTTTTCCTAAGCTTCTGCGACGCCTCCTTGTACTGCTGATACTCGTAAAGCCTTCTTGCAAGCTCCTCGCGAGGGTCTTCCTCATCCTCATCTTCTTCATTTTTCGGAAGTAGCATTTTGGATTTTATATACAGAAGCTGCGACGCCATAACAAGGAACTCGCTTGTGTTGTCGAGGTTCATCTCCTCAATGCCGTCAATCGCTTCAAGATACTGCTCCGTTATCTCAAAAATCGGTATGTCGTAAATGCTGACCTTATTCTTTTGTATGAGCGTTAGCAAGAGGTCTAAAGGCCCCTCGAAGTTTTCCAATTTGTACGTTACCTGTTCCATT
>JAFQYK010000252.1 GCA_017406485.1 Clostridia bacterium | reverse complement strand
TGATGATGTTCAGGCTAAGGATATGCCTACCGCCGTTGAGGCAGTTATAACACTTACCGGCAAGACGCTTGCAGCCGTTGATACGATTTCGAGCCTTCCCGATGAAACGGTGACAGGCAAGTATGTAAGTCACGCATCGACTTCAGGCAAGACAACGATAAGAATAACGCTTGATGACAGTGATGAGTCAAAGAGCTTCGAGTGCCTTTCCGATGTCGCGGTAACATACGACGGCAGCCCTGCAACAGTAAGAAGCTTTACCAAGGGCGACGTTGTGACTCTTGAACTGAAAAACGGCAAGGTTGCAAGAATTATAGGTGACAATAAGATTACAACCATAAGCGGCGCGGTTGTCAATAATATAGATGTAACCGACGGCGTAAAAATGACGATTTCTCATTCAGACAGCGCTTATGACGGCAAGACGTTTGATGTCAGCAGTGATGTAAAGGTTAAGAAGAATGATTCAACAGTTGGTCTTGACAGCATCTACAAGGGTGACAAGGTTAAGCTCGAGCTGCAGTATGGTGTTATAATTTCGGTTCAGGCATCGTCAAGCACGAAAACGGTTGAGGGCACAATCAGAAGCCTTACAATCGGCTCGCCCGATTCAACAATGACGGTAAATGTCAAGGGTGAAGAAAAGGAATACACTATTCCGAAGGACGTGCAGATAACTGTTAACGGCAGCGAAGGCTCGCTCTATGATTTCAGAGTGGGCGACAGCGTTAAGATCACGACCGAGAGTGACGCAATCACAAGAATAGTAGCAACCTCAACTCAGGAGTCCTCCGGCAACGTAGTCGGCGTTGTCACCGGCGTGAACACTTCCTACGGTGTTGTCAGCATTAAGATTGACGGTCAGGAAATGCCGGTAAACGTATTCTGCAAGGACGACTCGACAACCTTTGTTTCTGCGGAAGGCAAGACAAAGAAAATGAAGGATGTTCAGATAGGACAGACTGTTGACGTAAGAGGTACGGTTTCAAACGGTGTGTTTGTCGGCAAGCTCTTTGTTATCGTAGCTGACGTAAAATAATTATATCAAGGCTTAAACTGAGGGCGGAACGTTATTCCGCCCTTTTATTAAATAATTACAACACAGCAGAGGTGGTAAAATGAAGTGGTTTCAGAAATATTCAGGTTATATTGTGGCGTTTATATTCTGTATAGCGGTCATAGCCGTTTACAAAACTTTTGACAATCTCAGCAATATAACAGGGTATATAGGCACAATCTTTTCGGCGCTGAAGCCGTTTATTGTCGCGTTTGTTATTGCGTATATTCTGAATATGCCGGCGAAAAGGGTAAAAAAACTGCTCGACAAATCACAAAAGGGCTTTTTCTCAAAGCACAGTCACGGTATAAGCATACTAATAGTTTATCTTGCCGCGCTTCTTGTGCTCGCGCTTCTGTTATGGCTGCTGATACCTGCAATTGTACAGAATTTGATTGACCTGTTCCAGAATATGGGTACTTATGCCACGGCGCTTTCAAACTTCATTAACGAGTCAAGCATCGCCAAAATGCTTAACTTCCGTTCGGCGGATTTAAGCAGGGGGGTTGATATGTTTGTAAACTCATTTGACCTTACGCAGCTACAAACCTACGCAAAGGGTGTTGTGAGCTTCACCAGTGGCTTTTTTAGCGGATTTGTTGCGTTTATAGCTTCAATATATATGCTTCTTGACAAGGCGCGTCTGCAGGCGTTGTTTATCCGTATATTAAACAGCTTCTTCAAGGAAAAAACCGTGGCGGCGATAACAGAGCACGCAAAAAGAATGAACGAGGTTTTCACTAATTACATCTATTCAAGATTAAGCTGCAGTATTATAATGGCGGTGATTTGCAGCGTTGTACTTTCAATAATGGGTGTAAAATACGCGCTCATTTTAGGCGTATTCATAGGCGCTATGGATATGATACCGTACTTTGGCTCAATCATCTCAAGCGTTATAGCGATTATTATAACCTTTATTACGGGCGGCTTCTGGCTTGGCGTATGGACGGCTGTTGCGCTTCTCGTGCTTCAGCAGTTTGACGGAAATATTCTTGGCCCGAAGATTATGGGCGACTCACTTGAAATACGCCCGTTCTGGATTATTTTCGCAATCTCGGTCGGCGGATCACTATTCGGCTTCGTGGGTATGCTTATATCGGTTCCGATTTTCGCTATAATAAGAATAGTTATCTCCGATTACATCTCAACGCGTGAAAGACGTATAAAGGATGCAGAGCAGGCGAGTGAGGAAACAAACAATGCAGACAAATAACATAGCCGTAATAGGCGGCGGCGCGGCAGGTCTTACAGCGGCAATTTCCGCTGCTATGCACGGAGCGGATGTGACGGTATACGAGGGCGGCGAACGCTGCGGAAAGAAAATACTAATGACCGGCAACGGTCGCTGCAATCTCACCAATACAAACGCTGCGCCGGAGCATTACCACGGCGGAAATGTGTCGTTTATGAACGATACAATAAGCGCCTTTTGGGTAGATGAAACACTTGAATTTTTCGCGGATATGGGGCTAATCACCAAAGAGGAAGAGGACGGAAGAGTATACCCATACGTAAATCAGGCGGCGGCTGTTCTTGACATATTACGCCTGAGGCTTGACGCGCTCGGAGTAAAGACCGTTACAGCGTTTGAGGTACAGTCGGTGCGTAAAAGCAAGGATGGCTTTATAATCACAGCATATGACAAAAAACAGGCAAAAGCCGGCAAGGTCATAATCGCAACCGGCGGAAAAGCCGCGCCGCAGACAGGCTCAAAGGGCGGCGGCTACGATATATTAAAGTCGCTCGGCCACACGATAACAAAAACGAGGCCGTCGCTTGTGCAGATAAAAACGGAGCCGGATATTGTGCGTAAGCTAAAGGGAATAAAGGCAGATGCTAAGGTATCGATAGACGGTCACAGCGAAAAAGGCGAGGTGCTGTTTACCGATTACGGACTGTCCGGCATAGCCGTATTTTCCATAACGGCGTATCTGACAAACCAAAAAACAATATCGCTTGACCTTATGAGCGGCATATCGGAGGATACGCTATACGAAATGCTCTGTATGCGCGCCGCGCAAAATCCAAACATAACGTTTGAAAACTTCCTTGTCGGAATGGTAAATAAACGCATAGGTCAGGTAATACTCAAGCAAATAGGCATTGAACCGCTCTCGCGCAGGGCTGCAACGCTTACAGACAGCGATATAAAAAAACTGGCGCGCATCATAAAGAACTGGCAATTTAAAATAGAGGGTACAATGTCGTGGAATAACGCGCAGGTAACCAAGGGCGGCGCGCTCACAACCGAATTTAATCCGAAAACAATGGAGTCGCGTCTTGAAAGCGGCGTATATGCCGCCGGCGAGGTGCTGGACATAGACGGCGACTGTGGCGGCTACAACCTGCAATGGGCGTGGTCATCGGGTTATATTGCCGGCAAGAGTGCGGCAGGAAAATAAAGTATTGGAGATTTTAATATGAGAGACTCAATGAAAATGACTGTAAAATATCAGTTCGGCTATATACTTCTGCAAAGGTTAATAGCGGCAGGAATAGCGTTTTTGTTCGGCGCATTTATATTTTATTATTTTATGACGATAAATATCGCTAAGCAAATCCTGTCAGTATGTCTTATAGCGGTTGAGTTTGCGGTTTTATATATCGCTTCAAAGAAGTTTGCAAACCGTGACTCTAAAGAAGTAACACCATTAAAGGCAAGTAAATTAAAGGGTGTTATGTTTGGTGTACAGATATCGGTGCTGAATGTGATATTAACGTTGTTATATATGCTTGTCTGGAATATCTGCGCGGTAAGTGTCACGGTTGAAGACAAGGTTGCAAGAGTAATTGAAGGAATTGTGCCTATATGTTATAATGCATTTTATTACTTTTGGTCGTTTGCATATCAGGGCTTTATAAATGACTATACATCAGGTAATATAGGTGTAATAGCCGCTATACTTATGATTGTTGTACCTATAGCAGCAACTGCGCTTGGTTATATCGCCGGCTGCAGAAAGTTTGAACTTGCAGAACATTTAGATCAGTTCATATATGAAAAGGAAGAGGATAATACAGGAGAGGAGGATAAAGCATGACTTTACAGGAGATAATAGACGAGAGCGATAACATTGTATTCTTTGGCGGCGCGGGTGTTTCAACGGAAAGCGGCATACCCGACTTCCGCAGCGTTGACGGCCTCTATAACCAAAAATATGACTATCCGCCGGAGGAAATATTAAGCCGCACCTTCTTTATGCACAAGACGGCGGAGTTTTATAAATTCTACCGTGATAAGCTGATAATCCACGGCGTTAAGCCAAATAAGGCGCATATCGCGCTTGCGGAGCTTGAAAAAAAGGGCAAGCTGAAGGCGGTTATAACGCAGAACATAGACGGGCTGCACCAGATGGCCGGCAGCAAAAACGTCATAGAGCTTCACGGCTCGACGCTAAGAAACTACTGTATGGACTGCGGCGAAGCATACGGCGTTGATTATGTGGATAAAGCAAGCGGTATACCGCGTTGCGAAAGCTGCGGCGGCATAATAAAGCCGGACGTTGTGCTGTACGAGGAAATGCTTGACGACAACGCCATAAGAAGCGCGGTAAGCTATATATCAAAGGCTGACACGCTGATAATAGGCGGCACGTCCTTAAACGTATATCCCGCCGCAGGTTTTATCAACTATTTTAACGGCAGGCACCTTGTAATAATAAACAAGGCCGCAACACCCGCCGACCGCAAGGCGGAGCTTGTCATAAACGATTCAATAGGAGAGGTACTGGGAAGTCTTAAAATATGAGAGTATATATTTTAAACGTATCATCAATCGACCCGGCTGATAAAAAGTGGTATCCGCTATTATCGCCACGGCGCGCCGAAAAGGTAAACAGATTAATACCGATACAAAAGAAAGCTCAATCCATCGGAGTTGAGCTTCTTTTGCGTAACGCTGTAAAGGATGAAACAGGTGAAGGCGGTATTGTGAACTGGGATACCGACCAAAACGGCAAGCTGTATCTCACAGAACACCCCGAAATACACGTAAACCTGTCCCATTCCGGCAGCTACGCCGTATGCGTTATATCCGACAAGCCTGTCGGTATAGACATCCAGCACTGCAAGCCGTATGACGGTATGATAACCCATTTTTTGCACCCCGATGAAATAGCGTACATTGAAAACAACGAGGACCCCGCCACAGCCTTTTATGAGGTCTGGACAAAAAAGGAAAGCCTGTTTAAAGCCTGCGGAAAGGGAATAACTGCCGGCCTTGACACAGTTTCCGTTTTATCCGGCGCCGTTTTATATGACGGTAAACGATACGCCTTTCGCGAGTACACTCTTTTTGACGATTATAAGCTGTTTGTATGCTTTGAATCGTGATCCTCGGTATAGTCCATTATTTCCTCGTATGAAGCGCGTTCCTCGCGGCTTTTCGGGTCAGACGCGATAAGCCCCGTACATTCCTGATGACTTACAGCGCCGCCGCGGTCAATATCTGAAATGTCAGTTGTAAAAATAACGTGCTCTTTATTTTTTTTAGACATAAATCTCACCTCCCGTTTTATTGTTTGACTTTTAAAACCTCATTATTCTTTTCTAACCACTTTACAATTCCTGCAATTTTATGGTATAATATAACAAAGGAAAATATCGGAGAACCGGAGAGAAAAATCAATGCCAAATCAAAGACAGGAAAAAATACGTAATTTTTGTATAATAGCACATATAGACCACGGCAAATCAACACTTGCCGACCGCCTTTTGGAGCTTACGGGCGAGGTCAGTGAGCGTGATATGGAGGAGCAGCTTCTTGATAATATGGATCTTGAGCGTGAGCGAGGTATAACGATAAAGGCGCACGCCGTAACGCTTAAATATAAGCGTGATAACGGTGAGATTTACACGTTAAACCTTATAGACACCCCGGGACACGTTGACTTTAACTATGAGGTTTCACGTTCATTAGCCGCGTGCGAGGGCGCGATACTCATAGTTGACGCCACGCAGGGCATAGAGGCGCAGACGCTTGCCAACACCTACCTTGCCATTGACCACGACCTTGAGGTTGTGCCGGTCATAAACAAGATTGATTTACCTTCAGCAAACCCCGAAATGGTCATAAAGGAAATCGAGGACATAATCGGCATACCTGCAGAGGAAGCGCCGAGAGTCAGCGCAAAAACAGGCGAAAATGTGGCGGCAGTGCTTGAAGAAATAGTCGAAATGATACCCGCGCCGAAGGGCGATGAAGCGGCGTCCTTAAAGGCGCTTATCTTCGACAGCTACTACGACAGCTACCGCGGTGTAATAGTTTACGTCCGCGTCAAGGAAGGCTCTTTAAAGGCCGGTGACAGGATACGGATGATGGCTACCAAGGCGGAGTTTGATGTTGTAGAGGTCGGCGTTATGCACCCGAACGGTCTGATACCTGCAAAGGAGCTTCGTGCCGGCGACGTTGGTTATATAGCGGCAAGTATAAAGAACATACAGGACACTCGCGTGGGCGATACGGTAACATCAACAAAGAACCCTGCAAGCGAGCCGCTGCCGGGCTATAAAAAAGTAAATCCAATGGTTTACTGCGGAATTTACCCCGCGGACGGCGCGCAATATGAGGACTTAAAGGATGCGCTTTCAAAGCTGCAGCTTAATGACGCTGCACTGATGTTCGAACCTGAAACGTCAGTCGCGCTTGGCTTTGGTTTCAGATGCGGATTTTTAGGGCTTCTTCATATGGAAATCATACAGGAGCGATTGGAGCGCGAATACAACCTTGACCTTGTAACAACTGCGCCGAGCGTTATATACAAGGTATATAAAACTGACGGTGAAATGGTGTGGGTAGACAACCCGGCAAACCTGCCGCCCGAAGCGACAATCGAATATATGGAGGAGCCGATGGTAAAGGCGACCATAATGGTGCCGAAGGAATATGTCGGCAATGTTATGGAGTTGTGCCAGGAGCGGCGCGGCGTGTACAAGGATATGACGTATATGGATGAGAGCCGCGCGGAAATCTTCTATGAGCTGCCGCTTAATGAGATAATCTATGACTTTTTTGACGCATTAAAATCGCGCACAAAGGGTTATGCATCCTTTGACTATGAATTGTGCGGCTATCAGCAGTCGAAACTTGTGAAGCTGGATATTTTGTTAAACGGCGAAATGGTAGATGCCCTTTCGTTCATAGTCCACAAGGACAGGGCATATAACCGCGGCCGCAAAATGGCTGAGAAACTTAAAGAAGCCATACCGCGACAGCTATTTGAAGTGCCTATCCAGGCTGCAGTCGGCTCAAAAATAATCGCGCGTGAAACGGTGCGCGCAATGCGCAAGGATGTATTGGCGAAGTGCTACGGCGGCGATATAACGCGTAAGAAGAAACTTCTCGAAAAGCAAAAAGAGGGTAAAAAGCGTATGCGTCAGGTCGGCAGCGTAGAGGTGCCGCAGGAGGCGTTTATGTCGGTGTTGAAACTGGATGAATAGTATAATAGAATTAAAAAGACTGTAGTCATTTAAGACAGTCTTTTTTGCTTAAATCAAGTATAAACAGGGGGAGCAACAATGAAAGTAATCGACTTTAAGGATGCAAGATGCCGTCACTGCTATAAATGCGTGCGAAACTGTGCCGTAAAGGCAATTGCAATAGAGAACGAACAGGCGACAATAATGCAGGATCACTGTATAAACTGCGGTCACTGCCTTGAGGTCTGTCCGCAGAATGCCAAAACCTTTGCAAGCGACCTTAGCCGCGTACAGGGGTATTTGGGGCAGGGCTTTAAGACCGTAATCTCAATTGCACCGTCATATCTGGGTGTGCTGGAATTTGACAAGCCCGGACAGGTTGCGGACGCGCTTTTGCGTCTTGGCTTTGACGAGGTAAGGGAAACGGCCGAGGGAGCGGCAATGGTTACGAACGAATATAAAAAACTTATTCAAGATAAAAAAATGCCTAATATTGTAACTACCTGCTGTCCGAGTATGAACGACCTTGTGGAAAAGTATTATCCCGAATGTGCGGAGTATCTCGCTCCGGTCGTGTCACCTATGATAGCGCACGGCAGATACATAAAGAAGATATACGGCGAAGACACAAAGGTTGTGTTCCTCGGACCCTGCATAGCGAAAAAGCAGGAAGCCGTAGGTGATGAGCGCATTTTCGGCGCTATTGACGCGATACTCACATTTGAGGAAATCGAAGGCTGGATGAAGGATAAGGGTATTACAATCAGGGAATGTGAAGATAAGCCGTTCGGCAATCCCGACCCGGAGGTAAACCGCCTTTATCCTATTGGCGGCGGCGTTATACAGTCAGTCGTTGCAGACGGCGAGATGAACGGCTATAACAGGGTTCAGATTGACGGTCTTGATAATTGTATGGAAATGCTTGAGGCTTTAAAAAACGGTGAATTCGAGAACTGTTTTATAGAAGCCAACGTTTGCAGCGGTGGCTGCGTCAAAGGCCCTGCAAGCGCGAAATGGAACAAATCTTTTATAAAGGCAAAAATCAGGCTCGAAAAGGACGCGTCACATAAAACCCCGACAGAGATAGAATATCTTTCTGCAGATGAATTGGCGCGCGAATTTACAGACCGTTCCAGGCACGATAAAATTCCGAGCGAGGAGGAACTGAGAGAAATCCTGAAAGCAACCGGCAAATACAGCGAAAACGACGAGCTGAACTGCGGCGCGTGCGGCTATTCAACCTGCCGCGACAAGGCAATCGCAGTATATAACGGTAAGGCTGAAAATAATATGTGCCTGCCGTATACGCTTATGCAGTCGGAGTCAATGTCAAATGTAGTGCTTGACGTGACGCCTGACGCGATTTTGATTGTCGGCAACGATTTAAAAATAATCGAGTGCAATAAAAAGGCGCAGGAGCTTTTGGGCGTGGGCAAGGAGGAAGCGCTGCAGCGGTACATATTTGAATTTCTTGAAGCAGAGGATATAGAAAACGCGCTTAGCCAAAAGAAATCAATTCACGACATAAAGGTAAAACTGGAACACGAAAAGCTAACAATGCGTAAATCAATCGTGTATATAGATGATATGGACTGCGTTCTCATTACTTACCACGACATCACGAACGAGGAAAAGATGAAGGAGCAGCACTACGCGTTTAAGGTTGAGGCGATGGAGATAGCGCAGAAGGTCATTGACAAGCAAATGACCGTCGCGCAGGAAATCGCGGGACTTTTAGGCGAAACAACAGCGGAAACGAAGGTAACGATGACCCGCCTGCGCGACTCTATCCTGGAGGACGATTGATATGAGCGTTAGTATTGATGTGGCTTGGAAAAGCCTTAATAAATATAAAGAGGAGCTTTGCGGCGACAAGGTTGAAATCGTAAAGAAAGACGACAGCGATATTTTAATCCTTGCTGACGGTATGGGCAGCGGCGTCAAGGCAAATATATTGTCAACACTCACTTCAAAAATACTCGCCACAATGCTCGGTAAAGGCGCGACGATAGAGGAATGTGTAGATACAATAGCAAAAACGCTGCCTATCTGCAGTGTCAGAAAGGTTGCGTATGCGACGTTTTCAATTTTGCAGATTTTTCATAACGGTGACGCGTATCTTGTAGAATACGACAATCCCGACTGCGTGTTTATCCGTGATAAAAAAATAATAAAATACCCCTATGAAACGCGTGAAATCGAAGGTAAGAAAATCCACGAATACCGTTTTAAGGTGCAAAAGAACGATTGCTTTGTGCTTATGAGCGACGGTGTTATCTATGCCGGCGCCGGAGACATATTAGACCTTAACGGCTGGACGTGGGATAATATGGCGGAGTATACGCTTAAATGCACCAAGGAAACGCTGTCCGCCTCGCGCCTTGCGGCAAAGCTAAGCGGCGCGTGTAATGATTTGTATATCGGCAAACCCGGCGACGACACAACCATAGCAGTCGCGCGCGTAATAGAACGGCGCGTTGTAAATCTTTTAACAGGCCCGCCGAAAAATCCCGACGACGATGAAAAAATGCTGTATGAATTTATGCATACCGAGGGTAAGCACGTAATATCCGGCGGCACAAGCGCAAATATCGCCGCGCGGATACTTGACAAGACGATAGAAACTACAGTGAGCGAAACCGGCCACGACATACCTCCGACAGCAAAGATAGAGGGTATTGACCTTGTAACCGAGGGCGTTCTGACGCTCGGCAAAACCTTGAAACTTTTAAGCCGCTTTGCCGAAAACGACATAGACGAGGACTTCTTTACCGAGCTTGACGCGGATAACGGCGCGTCAAAACTGGCAAAATTGATAATCGAGGAATGCAGCGAGCTTCATTTGTTTGTCGGTACAGCAATGAACGATGCACACAAAAATTCCGACCTTACATACGAGCTGAGCTTACGCGAAAATGTGGTCAGGCAGCTAAAGAAAACAGCCGAAACGATTGGTAAGGTTGTTTTAGTGAAATACTATTAAAAATATTAACATTTATTAAGACAATTTGATGAACATTATTAGGAGAATACAATGGATAATAAAAAAAGAAACGTAATGGCATTACTGCCGATATTTGTCTTTCTTGCGTTGTATATAGGAGCCGGAGTTTATTTTGAGTACATCTCGCCGGTTCAGGGAAAGATGGGCTTTTATGTTGTATCAACAGTAGTCGCATTTATGGCGGCGCTTGCGGTTGCGCTATTGCAGAACCGTAAAATGAGTTTTGACGATAAGATAAAGGTGTGCGCCAAGGGCATAGGCGATGAAAATATAACTATAATGCTGTTTATTTTCCTTTTAGCCGGCGCGTTCGGCGGTATCGCAAAAGCAGCCGGCGGCGCGGTAAGTACGGCAAATCTTTTGCTCAGCATAATACCTGATAATTTTGCCGTGCCGGGATTGTTTCTTGTAGCCTGCATTATTTCAATCGCAATGGGGACAAGTGTAGGAACAATAACCGTTCTTGCTCCGATAGCCGCAAGTGTTTCCGCAAGCGGCGGCTATCCGCTTGCATTGTGCGTGGCAACGGTAGTAGGCGGCGCAATGTTTGGTGACAATCTTTCGTTTGTTTCCGACACAACTATAGCCGCCACAAAAACACAGGGTGTAGAAATGCGTGACAAGTTTTTTGCCAACATTAAAATCGCGCTTCCTGCAGCCGTTATAACGCTGGCGCTGCTTGTGATAATGTCCATAGGCGGCAGCGGAGCGCATGTTGGACAGTACGAATACAACATAATTCAGACAATACCGTACTTTGCCGTAATCGTGCTTGCGCTTCTCGGTATAAACGTGCTTGTTGTATTGGGTATAGGTATAGGACTCTTTGCGCTGTTCGGCGCGCTTACCGGCTCAATAGATTTTGTATCTGCCTTCTCGTCTATGAGCGAAGGCACAACGGCTATGTTTGAAACAATGATTGTAACAATACTGGTATCCTCAATAGGCGCGCTCATTCGCGCAAACGGCGGCTTTGAAGCAATACTGTCCTTTATTCGCCGTCACCTTCACGGTAAGCGCGGCGGTATGATAGGTATTGCGCTGCTGACCTCCTTCCTTGATATAGCCACGGCAAACAATACGGTTGCAATAGTTATGGCAGCTCCTATTGCGAAGGAAATAAGCGATGAGTACGGTATAGAACCAAAGAAAACAGCCTCACTCCTCGACACCTGCTCGTGTATTATACAGGGCGTTATACCGTACGGAGCGCAGCTTTTAATTGCCGCGAGCCTTACCGGAATAACAAGCCTTCAGATAATGCCGCTTCTGTTCTATCCGTTTATCCTCGCGGTATTCGTTATACTTTCAATCATATTTGACAGGACAAAAACCAAATAATATTTTGTGGTCTGTATTAAAAAACGCCTTTCGCAAATGCGAAAGGCGTTTTAAAATCATATTTCATTTAATGTGGGATAAGAGTCTATCGCACCCTTTTTAGTTACGCTTACGGCACAGAATTTATTTGAAAAATCAAGACATTCCTTTAAGTCCTCACCGCTAATGTCGGAAATGTTATCAGTATTAACCTTCTTCTCGTGAAGTTTCCACAGAAACGAGCCGATAAATCCGTCACCCGCGCCTGTTGTGTCAACAGCTTTGGCGCGCAGAGAGGGTGAAAAAGCCTTGCTGTTTTCCGTAAACGCATACGCGCCGTCAGAACCGCAGGTGTAGACAATAAGCCTTGCGCCGCATTTAAACAGCCAGGACAACGCTTTTTCAATATCCGTTTCGCCTGTTATAAATTCAAGCTCCTCATCCGAAATCTTTAAAACATCGGCATACGGCAAAAACCTATCCACAGCCGCCTTTAAATCCTCCTTGCTGTCCCACAGCGGAAAGCGCAAATTCGGGTCAAAACTTATCAGCGCGCCTGCTTCCTTTGCGTATTCAATAGCCTTAATATGCGCGTCACGCATAGGAAAGTCACCGATTGAAACAGAGCAGAAATGCATTGCATACGCGTCCTCAAACCATTCCGGCTTGACATCATCACCGCTTAAAAGCATATCGGCCGACGGCTTGCGGTAAAATGAGAATGTCCTGTTACCGTCCTCAGCGAGGCTTACAAACGCAAGCGCGGTATTCGCCTTATCGGTATACTGCACGCAAGAGGTGTCAATACCTGCATCCTTCAGTGTACGCGTAATCTTATCACCAAACGGATCGTCACCGAGCTGCGTAATCATTCTCGACTTGCCGCCAAGCCGCGTAAACGCCGCGCAAACATTAGCCGGCGCGCCGCCGACAGCAGGGGAGAACGCTGTCACCTCGTAAAACGGACAGCCGCTTTTGTCGGGTATAAAGTCAATAAGCGCCTCGCCTATTGCCACAAGTGTATCATTTGCCATTAAAGTTTACCTCCATAGCCTTCATTTTACCGATAGTTCCGCTTATACCCTCAGCCTTTACGGAAACGGTATCACCCTCGGGATAATAGCGCGTACTCATAACGTACCTACCTCCGTGAAGATATATTTCAAGTCCGGATACGTCAGCGAGAATTTTTATATCGCCGCATTCGCCGCACTTGACACGTCTCATATCGCGCTTTGCTCCGAGAGCCTCGTTTGTAAATTCAGCGGTGAACAATTCGCCGTCATATTTAAGCTCCAAACCGCCGTCAAGCGTAATCTTAAACGCGCCCGTAACTCTCGCGTCAAGCTCAAACGGCGCAGATATATCGGTGACGGAATTATCCTCAAATACAGCCGTTTCATAAATCAAATCCTCAATTTCACGCGCCGGCTTTTGAATAAGATAGCCGTTGTCAAGACGTGAAATCTCACGCGGAACAGTTAAACAATGCTGCCATCCAAGGGGGATAGTGCTGTTAGTATACGCGGTTTCGCCCATCCCCATCCAACCGATTATAATACGTCTGCCGTCCGGCGTTAAAAAAGTCTGCGGTGCGTAAAAATCGAAGCCGTAATCCCATTCCTCAAAAGAGCCGTTATTGAAATAGCCTGTCTGAAAGGTATTCTGATACCGCATTGTTTCGTGCCTTACGCCCTGCGGCGAAAATGACAGATACTCCTCGCCGTCGAGTACAAATATATCGGGACATTCCCACATATAACCAAGACCGGGCAACGAAAAGGCGCGTACAAATTCCCAATTTTCAAGGTCTGTCGATTCGTACCAAAGTATACAGCCTATATCATCACGTCTGCGCGCGCCCAAAAGCATCTGATATTTACCGTTCTGCTCCCACACCCTCGGGTCGCGTACGTGGCACGAGCAGTATTCGGGGTAATCTTCATTTCGCAGCAGCACTTTTTTCCCGCTCATATTATGTCCGTCCGTTGTCGTAACGTGAATAACATTCGCGCCGCGTCCGTGCAGGATAAGGTCGGTACCCGGCTCCTTTGTGTTGCCGGTGTAGAAAATGTGCATTACGCCGTCCTTTATAAATGTGCCGCCTGAGTAGCAGCCGTTTCTGTCCTCGGGAATAGAGGGCGCGAGTACCGCGCCCGTAAAATCCCAGTGAATTAAATCCGCGCTTTCAAAGTGTCCCCAGCACCTCGGCGGCTCGCCGAGCGCGCCGTCGGGGGAGTATTGAAAGTAAAAATGATACTTACCCTTGTAGAAGCACGGCCCGTTCGGGTCGTTGAGCCAGCCGTGCGGCGGCTCTAAGTGGAGCTTCTGTCGCCATTTGTTTTCCATAATTACGCCTTCTTTTTGAGATTGATCAGCTTGCCTAAAAAGTCGATACTGCCTGCGCTGTCAAGCTCAATCGCTTCATAATCATCAGCGTTTGTAACAATAACCGGTGTAATAGTCGGGAAGCCCTTGCTTTCGATAAACGCCTTGTCAAATGTGATAAGCGTCTGACCGCGCTTTATTGTATCACCCTCGGCAACGTGAGCCGTATAGCCCTCGCCGTTTAAGTCAACGGTGTTAATACCGATGTGAATTAAAAGCTCAACACCGTTTTCGAGCGTAAGACCGATTGCGTGGTTGGTGTCAAACAGTGTGCTTACCACGCCGTCAGCCGGAGCGACAACCTTACCGTCTGTCGGCTCAACAGCCGCGCCAAGACCTAAAACGCCCTCGGCAAAGGTCGGGTCGGGAACGTCCTTTAACGCTACCGCGTTACCCTTTAACGGTGAAGAAATAACGTTCGGGTCAGCCGGCGGTAAATCGGCAGCAGCATCTGCCGGAGCAGGTTCAGCCGGTGCTTCGTCCTCTTTGATGCCAATAATCCACGAAATTACAAACGCAACAACCGCCGCAACGAGGAAGGTAAGGAGATAGCCGAAGAATGAATCTGTTGTAATCAAGAAACCGAATATACCTGTTATACCGTAGCTTGTCGCATAAACACCCATAATCGAAGCCACAGCCGCGCCGCACGCACCGCCGATCATACCGGCGATAAGCGGACGGATAAATCTTACGTTTACACCGAAGATAGCCGGCTCGGTAATTCCCATAAACGCTGAAAGCGAGGAGGGGAGAGCCATTGCCTTTATCTTCTTGTTCTTTGTTTTAAGTGCCACCGCAAGAGCTGCCGCACCCTGTGCAACGTTAGCCGCCGTTGCGATAGGCATCCAGATATTATGACCTGAATTTGCAATCATCATTGCCTCAATGGTGTTGTACATATGATGTACACCTGCGATAACCGTAGGAGCATACGCGCCACCCATAAAGAACGCGCCGATACCGAACGGTATTGAAATAAGCCACTGTGCGCCTGTGAGAACCCAAGTCTCAATCTGCGCGAATACGGGACCTATAACCGTCATAGCGAAGAAGCCTGCAACGAGTACGGAAACGAGCGGAGTTACAAACAAATCGAACATCTCCGGCACCTTTTTATGCAGGACGTTTTCAATCTTACACATAAGTATAACCGATAGGACGACCGGAATAACGTGTCCCTGATAGCCTATATCCTGTATATTCCACGCGCCGAACCAAGACCATAAGGTTTGTGCTGCAGCGGGATTGCTGGCGTGCTCCCACGCGTTAATCAATGAGGGGTGTATCATAATCATACCGATAACAGCGCCGAGGAAGATATTACCCTTAAAGATTTTTGCCGTACTGATTGCTATAAGTATAGGCAGGAAGGTAAGAGCCGCGCTTGAAAAAATGTTCAAAAGCTGGAAGATATACGTATCTCCGAAACCGGGAATAGCCTTTGAAAGGCCGCCTATAAGACCGTTTAGAAGACCTGTTGCAACAATTGCCGGAATAATCGGAACGAATATATCGCCGAGTGTTTTAATAGCTGCCTTGTACCAGGGTATCTTAGAAGCCGCAGCCTGTTTAACGTCGTCCTTCGAGCCGGCAGCGATACCTGCCAAATCAACAAACTCATCAAATACCTTGTTTACCGTGCCTGTACCGATGATAATCTGAAGCTGACCGGAAGCCTCAAAAACGCCCTTTACGCCGTCAACGTTTTCAAGAACGCTTTTCTTAACCTTTGAGTTGTCCGCGATTACAAGACGCAATCTTGTCGCGCAGTGAGCCGCGCTCACGATGTTTTCCTTGCCGCCGATGCTCGAAAGTATATCGGTGGCGCACTTTCTGTAATCCATTTTTATACCCTCTTTCATTAAAATTTTTGCGTACCATACGCTTTTTTAGCTGATTATATTTTATCATTTAAACTGCGTATATGTCTATTGACAAAAGCACTTAAAAGGGGGTGTTCCATTTGTAGGTTTCACAAGGTTTCACATTTTTGCTTTTGTTGAGCCGCGTTCTATAAGTTCAAAACCAAGCTGCATAGCGCGCGGTATATGGTCGCGTTTGTATACGGCGGACATAAGCATATTTGCCGCTTCAATGCCGGCGGTGCGGTAATGCAGATGTACGGAGGTAAGCGAAATAACGCGGCTCAGTTTAGAATCGCCGACTGCGCCTATCATTATCTCATCGGGAATTTTAATTCCGGTTTCATACATATATTGCATTGCGCCCAAGGCGATAGTGTCGGTAGCGCAAAAAAACGCATCGGGATAAGGTGCGGAACGCAGGAGATATTTTGCGCGTTCATAGCCGGACTGCGTTGAAAAATCAGCAGTGACGCGGTTTCCTTTTTCAATCTTCATTCCGTAATCGGCAAGCGCGGACATAAAACCATCCGTTCTGTCCCTGCCGACAGCTTTATCATTTTGCGGCGCGCTTATGCAGGCAAAACGACGCGCACCGTTTTTAATCATATGCTCGGTAACCGTATACGCCGCCCCGAAATCATCGTGACAAATATTTGAAAAGCCGCTGTAGCTCTGGCCTACAATAACAACAGGTATATCTATCTTCGCAAGCACCGCCTTGTGCAGCGGCGTAAACACGCTTGCCAAAAGTATAACACCGTCAACGCGTTGTTTTCTGAAAAGGTCGAGATAATCAACCTCCTTTTTGTAATCGTTAGCCGTGTTACAAAGCAGCATTTCATATCCGTTTTCAGCAAGCACCGAGCTTATACCTTCCGTTATGCGCGCAATAGAGTCGCTTGACAGCTTGGGAAGTATAACACCCACCAGCTTCGTTATTCTTTTTTTCGCGTTGTGCGCCATACGCGACGGGGCATAGCCTGTTTCTTTAATCGCTCTTTCAATAGCCGCGCGTTTATCCTCGCTTAAATATCCGTTGTTAAAATACCGGCTCACCGCCGCTTTGGAAACACCTGCATATTTTGCAAATTCCGTTATATTCATAAAATCAGTCATCCTTTCATTTCATTCAAGGACAACTAGGATGCGAAAGAACTTCGTTCTTTCACATTACCCCTCCAATATGAAACTTTATGAAATTATATCACATATTGTTTCATAATTCAACAAAAAAGAGGCTGCCTGCTTTAAACGCAGACAGCCGGAATTTAACATCTTACGCCATAATTTTTCTGTAAAGCTCTTTAAGCTCCTCAACGTTTGTGTCACGCGGATTACCGGGGCAGCACGCGTCCGCGTATGCGTCAGCCGCGAGCGTGTCAAGGTCCTCCTCCTTGACCTTTTCGTTTACAGCCGGAATGCCAACGTCAGCCGACAGCTTCTTGACAGCCTCGCAAGCCGCCTTTCTGTATTCCTCCTGTGACATATTGTCAACGCCCTCAACGCCCATAGCGCGTGCAATCTCTCTGTACTTTTCGCCGGTGTACTCCTGATTGTACTCCATAACGATAGGAAGCATCATAGCGCAAGCAACGCCGTGCGGTGTGTCGTAGTGCGCGCCAAGCGTATGCGCGATTGAGTGCGCTATGCCAAGGCCGACATTTGAGAAGCCCATACCTGCGATATACTGGGCAAGAGCCATACCCTCGCGATCCTCCGGCTTGTTTTCTACTGCGCCGCGGAGGTGCTTTGCAATAAGTTTTATAGCCTCCAAATGGAACATATCCGTCATTTCCCAGGCCGCCTTTGTGGTGTAGCCCTCAATAGCGTGAGTTAAGGCATCCATACCTGTTGAAGCTGTAAGTCCCTTAGGCATTGATGACATCATATCCGGGTCAACAATAGCAACCTCGGGAATATCGTGTTCATCAACGCAAACAAACTTGCGCTCCTTCTCTGTGTCTGTGATAACGTAGTTAATAGTAACCTCAGCCGCGGTACCTGCCGTTGTCGGAACAGCGATAGTCGGAACGGCGTGGTTCTTTGTCGGCGCAACACCCTCAAGTGAGCGTACATCTGCAAATTCGGGGTTGGTTATAATAATACCTATAGCCTTTGCAGTATCCATTGACGAGCCGCCGCCTATCGTAATAATAGAATCCGCGCCGCAAGCCTTAAATGCGTCAACGCCGTCCTTAACGTTCTCAATTGTCGGGTTAGGCTTAATACCCGAATAAACGGTATACGCGATATTCGCTTCCTCCAGTAAATCCGTAACCTTAGCCGTAACGCCGAATTTCACAAGATCGGGGTCGGAACATACAAAGATATGCTTAAAGCCCTTGCTCTTTGCGATTACCGGAATTTCCTTAATTGCGCCCTTACCGTGATGTGAAACTGTGTTTAAAATAATTCTGTTTGCCATAATATGACCTCCGTTAATTTTTTATCAAATATAGTATACTCTTATTTTATAAAAAATTCAATATTTTTATCCAAATTAACCATAATTTTAATTGAATTCATATGTGAAATGTGATAAAATATAGCATAATTGAATTTTATGGAGAGGAAAACTATGAAAAAGATTATTACGTTTTTGCTGACAGCGGCAATGACGCTGCCACTATGTATTGCAGCGCCTATGGCTGCGGATAATAAAACAGTCTACACACCGCCCGAATGCGGTTCGGTTGACTACAATTTTAACCCTGACTGGAAATTCTCAAAGCCCTACGGCGCGACATGGGATTTAAACGCGGCAATAGACGGCACAAAGGACAGCGTGGGTCACAAATTCTATGAAGCGGAGTTTGATGATAATAAATGGAAGAATGTTTCGCTTCCGCACACCTTTAACGACGAGGACTCGTTCCGTACCGTTGCAAACGACGCCGGTGACAGCGGTTCCTACCGCGGTATTGCGTTTTACAGGAAGCATTTTACCGTGCCGGCGGAGCATAGCGGTAAAAAGGTGATTATCGAGTTTGAAGGTGCAAGACAGGGAACGTACGTATACGTAAACGGTGAGATGGCAGGCTATTATGAAGCCGGCGTATCGCCGTTCGGTATGGATATAACAAAGTACATAAAATACGGCGCGGAAAATGTCATAGCCGTTGCGCTTGACAACACTTCCGCGCGCGGTATGACGCAGATTATAACCGAAACAAAGCCCGGCAGCAAGCCCGGCTCAAATGACGGAGCGGCGTTCCAGTGGAACACAAAGGACTTCAACCCGGATATGGGCGGTCTGACGCGCAATGTAATTCTGCACATAAAGGACACGGCATATATAACGCTTCCGCTTTACTCCAACCTGCGCACCAAGGGCGTGTATGTTTACGCGGATAATTTCAATATTAAGGGCAAATCTGCGGACATACACGTTGAAGCCGAGGTAAGAAACGAGAGCGGCGCGGATAAGGAGCTTACCGCAGAAGCGATTATAATTGACGCGGACGGAAATGTTGTAAACGGAATGACCTCCGAACCAATAAAGGTAGCCGCGGCAAAGGACACTGACAAGAATTACGACTTGTCAATCGTACCCAAGGACGCGTATGACGAAAATCCCGCCGAAACGGAAACCGCCTCGCTTGAAACGGCGGTGTTTACGATGTCGGTAAGCGCAAACGACCTGCGCTTCTGGTCACCCGATGACCCGTATCTTTACGATATCTACATAATTCTTTCCGATGGCGACAAGGTTATTGACGTAGTGAAAACCACCACAGGCTTTAGAAAGGTTGAGGCAAAAAGCGGCACAAACGGCGGCGTATACATAAACGACAAATATTACTGGCTAACAGGTTACGCGCAGCGCGCCACGAACGAGTGGGCGGCAATCGGCGTGGCGAACGACTGGCTAAAGGACTATGACGCGCAGCTTATAAGAGAGAGCAACGCAAACTTTGTACGCTGGATGCACATTGCGGCAGAACCCGCCGACATTCGCTCGTATGACAAGTACGGTATTGTGTGCGTGCAGCCTGCGGGCGATAAAGAGGGCGACGCAGCGGGCAGACAGTGGGATCAGCGCGTTGAGGTAATGCGCGACACGATG